>JBIIZX010000276.1:0-5145 GCA_044346055.1 Burkholderiaceae bacterium
CGATATCTGGGTCAACTCAGTCTCAAGCTGACCCACCCGCTTTTCGTAAACTTCGACCTTGCGCCGCGCCTCCAGCAGCTCGTCGCGCGATTGCGCGATGTCGGTCCGCATGCTGTGCGTGTCGGTCAAAAGACCTTTGATGACGCCCGAGATCGTCTCCAGGTCGTTGGCCTCTTCCAGCTGCTTCTGATAGCCGCCGATTTGCTCGTAGAAGAGACCGGTGGTCGATCCCATGCTGCCCACGCGCTCGATCAGCGTGGCCAACATCTCCTTGAGCTCGCGCTTCGCGTCCTGCAGCGCCTTGCGTGCGCCGGCCTGCTGCTGGATCACCTGGAACAGGCGACCCTCGGCATCGGCCACCGCTTGCGCTTGGATTGGCCCGACCACCAGCGAGCGGAGCGGCTCCAACCGGCCCGCAAGCCAGGCCTCCTCGGGCGTGAGGCTCTTCATGTCGTCGCACAACAGGCCCAGCAGCCGCTGCAGGCCCGCCTTGATCCTCTGCTGCTCATCGAGCTGGCGATCGAGTTGCGAAACCACGTCGACGAAGCGCGGCACCAGCTTTTCGATATCGTCGGCAGGCACGGGGCCGGTGTACTGGTGCGTGAACTCGGCGAGCTTCTGTGCCGCGGCACTGCCGTCGCCGCACGAGTTCTCCACCGCGCGGATCGAGCGCATGGCCACCTGCTTCCAGGCGGCGGCCTCGGCGCGCGCCTGCGCCAGGCTGGCCTCGAGGGCGCCGTCGCTACCGTAGCGCACGGCCACGGGCGTGGCGGCCTCGGCCCTGGCCGGTGCTGCCGGCGCAGACACCGGCACCGGCTCCTCACTACGCGGCAGGCTGGCCAGCGCCGGGCCCCAGGAGTCCATCAGCCGCTGCAGCCGCTCAAAGGCGACGTCGGGTTCGGCACTGGCCGCCTCTAGCACGTGACCCACCGCGTCGAGCTTGCGTCCACGGGTCCAGTTGGCATGCAGCGCGTCGGCGTTCTTCAAAAGCGACAGCGACAGCGCGGGCCAGTTTTCCGCCGTACTGCCGGCGCGGCGCTGCAATGCCTTTTCCATGGCGTCACGCACCGCCGGCCAATCGTGTTTGGTGACGCGCTCCTGGATCTGTGTGGCCTCGGCGGGCGAGATGCGATTGCTGCGCACCATGTCTCGCAACACGTCCCTGAACACTCCCGCGGCCGAGCCCGAGCCAGAACGCAAGCCCGCGATCTCGAAATACACCTCGGCAAACGTCTCAGGTGTGGGGATAAGGCGCCGCTCGCCCAGCGTCTTGAGCGCGCGACGTGCGATCTCGCCCGCTGAAAGCTTGCCAGCCTGCACTGGCGCGTCGTTCATGTTCATTCTTGTACTCCGCAGTCCGCTTGCGCGGTCACGCACCTGTCGCGCTAATCGCGCGTGACAAAGCGCCGTGCCCAGCGCAGGGCACGCGCATGATGGTGTTCGTTGAGACGTCGCTCATCAGCCAGCCCGACCGACTCATCCGTGTAGTCCTCACCGTGGTCTGCCGCCTGCTGTGCGGCCTGTTCCAGCGCCGTATTGCCCGCTCTTTCGTCAACTTGGTCGCCGAGAAGTTACGCAACAGCCGCCGCGGCTGCACCCTTGGACGCCTGGCTTTGCGCTGCCTGACCTTGCGCAGCGCGCGCAGGCAGCAGCGTAGGCATTGCGCCCGACACCGCGGCCAGCGCACGCGTCGGTGCCGCCGACCCCGCGCTCAAGGTCCCGAAGTGGGTGCCGTTGGAGTGCGAAGGCGGCAGCGCCACCGGTGCTACGGCAGTCGGCATCGGGGCCGCTTCGGGTGCTCCGAATGCACGCGCCAGTCGAGGCAGCCGTGCGACTGCGCCATGAGCTGCGCAAACTCCTGCGGAGGCAGCGCCGGGGCAAACAGGAAACCCTGCATCACCTGGCAACCCTGCTCGAACAGCCGTGTCATCTGCCCGCGCGTCTCCACGCCTTCGGCCACCACGCGCAGCTTCAGGCTCTTGCTCATGGCGATGATGGCCCCGACGATGGCCGCGTTGTCGGAACTGGACTCCAGATCGCGCACGAAAGAGCGGTCGATCTTCAATGTGTCGATCGGCAGCCGCTTGAGATACGACAGCGACGAGTAGCCGGTACCAAAGTCGTCGATGCTGATGCGCACGCCCAGCCGCTTTAGCGTGGCAAACAGCGGTGCGGCACCCTCCAGGTTGTGCATCAGCGCGGTCTCGGTCAATTCGAGCTCGAACAGCTCCGGATCGGCACCGCTGGCTTGCAGCGCGGCCTCGATTGGCTGTATCAAGCTTGCGCGCTGCACATGGCGCGAGGAGATGTTGATCGACACCGGCAGCCGGATGCCGAGCTTGATCCACGCCAGCTGCTGGCGGCACACCTCGCCAATGAGCCACTCAGTAATCGGGACGATGAGCCCCGTCTCCTCGGCGGCGGTGATGAACTCCGACGGCGGCACCAGCACCGTGTCGCGCTGCCAGCGCAGCAGCGCCTCGGCGCCGATGACCTCGCCGTTGACCACATTGACCTTGGGCTGGTAGTGCAGCACCAGCTCATTGCGTTCGAGCGCACGATGCAGCGCGTTTTCCACCCGCCAGCGCTGCGCGGTCACGGTGTTCATCGCATCGTCGAACAAGCGCCAGCCGTTGCGGCCGGCTTCCTTGACGGCGTACATCGCGATGTCGGCTTTGCGCACCAGCGTGTCCGCATCGCCACCGTGCTGCGGGAACATCGACACTCCAATTGACGCGGTGACAAAGATCTCGTTGCCGCCGCATACGATCGGCAGGCGCGCAGCTTCGAGCAGGCGCAGCGCTGCGCGATCGACCGCGCGCTCATCGGCCACGTTGGTCAATAGAATCACGAACTCGTCGCCGCCTAGGCGCGCCACGCTCTCGACGGTGTAGGGCTGGCCGCCCGATTGCGCGCCCGCCGCCAGCCCGCGCAATGGCGAGGCCAGAAACGGCACCGGCCCGGGGCGCGTGGGCGAGCCCAGCGGGTCGTCTTCCTCTTCTTCTGATGCGCCCGCCTTGACTGCCTTGAACAGGCGCTTGGAAACCTCGCGCAGCAGCTGGTCGCCCAGCTGGTGACCCATGGTGTCGTTGACCTGCTTGAAGCGATCAATGTCGATGAACAGCACCGCGGCGCGAGTGCTGTGAACCGAGGCCGATTGCAGTGCCGCGTGCAGCTGGTCGCGAAAGTGGCGGCGGTTGGGTAGCCCCGTGAGCGGGTCGTAGTTGGCCAGACGCCGGATCTGGTCCTCGGCCTGCTTGCGCTCGGTCACGTCCTGCAGCACGCCATGGGCACTGGCGGCCGAGCCGTGCTCGTCGCGGTTGATCTCGGCCTCGAAATGCACGGTGCGCACCTGACCGTTGGGGCGTGCGATGCGACACTCGAACGCCAGCGGCCCGCCGCCGCTATTGGCATCGCGCCAGGCGAGCTGGATGCGCGCGCGGTCTTCCTCCAGCACGCGGGTCCAGAGAAACCAGTCCGCCAGGCCATCGTCCTGCTGCGCCAGACCGACGATCTGATAGCACTCGGGCGAGAGCTTGACCCAGCGCCGCGCGATGTTCCATTCCCAGCTGCCCAGGCGCGCGATGCGCTGCGCGTTCTTCAGCTTGGCCTGGCTGGCGGCGCGCAGCAGGTAGCGCAGCCGCTCCGACAGCAGCCTCCACTGGTTGCTTGTCTTGACGAAGAAATCAGTCGCACCCGCCTCATAGGCGCGCGCGATCGAACCGTCGTCATCCAGACCCGTGAGCATCAGCACCGGCACATGCGCGCCACCGGCGAGCCGGCGCAGCCGCTCGCAGGTGGTAAAGCCATCGATCTCGGGCATCAGCGCATCGAGCACAACGACGTCGGGCTGATGCCGCTCGAAAAGCGACAGCCCGGCGCTGCCGCCGTCGGCCTCGAACACGGTCCAGCCGCGCTCGATCAGCGCCGAGGCGGTGAGCAGGCGTGCGACAGGATCATCGTCGACCAGCAGCACGCGATCGACCTGGCCGTCCTCACTGGCTCGACTCGGGTCCATCTGGCGCGAAGGTGCGGAACTTCCGTCCATGGGGCGTTGGGTCTTGGGTGCGTTGGGTTCTGGGGACGTCAGGTGGAAGCGCTATCGGCCGTCGAACGCGGCGCAGCCGTGGGGTTGGCGGTCTCAGGGCCTGGCGCATTGAGTGCCAGCACCACACTTTCGTATTCGGTGCGTGCCGCTGGCCACAGCTCGCAGGCAGCGATCACACGGCCATTACGCAGCATGCTTTCCAGCTCGCCGCACTGGCGCGCCAGCTCGCTGGCGCCGAGGTTGGCACTGGCCGACTTCAGCGTGTGCACGGCCTGGCGTAGTTCCTGGCTTTCATGCCGCACGGCGGCGGCATCGGCCTGCGCCACCAGACGCGCAGCGGTGGTAGTGTAGGTGGTGACAAGGCGCGCAAGCAGATCGGGAGCGCCGCGCCGCTCCATGTCGCGAATGCGGTCGAGCACGGTGGGATCGAGCGTCGACGTATCCGGCGCTGCGAGCGTGGCCGGCGGTGCGGCGGTGTGCGGCGCGGCGGGCAGCGCTACGGCCGCTGCAGCGGAGTGCGAGGCGGTCGCTGCAGCGGAGGGCAGCACAGCCGCTGCACCGGCTTGCGACGCGGCCGCGTCCGCCGCCAGCCGCGCGCCCGTTGCCTGCGTCCAGCGCGTCAGCACCTGCACCAGCTGCTGCTGCTTGAAAGGCTTGGCAAGATAGTCGGAGAAGCCGGCCTGCAGGCAGCGCGCGGCATCGCCTGAAAGGGCATTGGCGGTGAGCGCGACGACCGGCACGCTGGCCGCCGTGCTCCAAGGCACGGCGTGCCGGGACGAGTCGCGCAGCCGTCCCACGGCCTCAAAGCCATCCATCTCCGGCATCTGGCAGTCCATCAGCACCAGGTCGTATTCCGCCTGTGACAGCTCGGCCAGTGCCTGCCGGCCATCAGCGGCCAGCCCTACGGTGCAACCGAGGTCCTGCAGCATGGCGCGCGCGACCTCCTGGTTGACCACGTTGTCTTCGACCAGCAGCACGCGCGTCCTCTCGAAACTGCGGGTGGCCGGACTCTGGCGCATGCTTGCGCCGCGGCCGGCCAGCACGGATGACAGCGCCTGCACCAGCTCGTGGCCGCGCACCGGCTTGGCGAGGTACAC
>JBIIZX010000511.1:0-2739 GCA_044346055.1 Burkholderiaceae bacterium
AGCCACCCCCGCATCAACTCCCAGCGCTGCTCAATCTGCGACCCATCCGGCATGGGGGACGAGCATAGCCTCCACGTCAGCAATGTACAAGTTATTTGCTAACGCCGCCTAAGAACGCCTGCCTTGCCTTCGAGGCGCGGGGGCTGGGCATCTGCTACATGGGCACCACGATGTTCCGCATCGCCGAGATTGCCGACTTTCTGCAGTTGCCCGAGACGGTGGCACCGGTCACGACCATCGTGGTGGGCTGGCCCGATGAAGACCCGCCCAAGCGTGACCGCCTGCCGCTGGCCGCTTTCGTGCACGAGGAGCGCTACCGCGTGCGCAGCGACGCCGAGCTGCTCGACGAGTACCGCGAGCGCGAGGTGCGCGGCTCGCAGCGCTACATGGAGATCCCGGCGCTGAAGGCGCGCGCAGAAGGACTCGGCATCACCTCGCTCGCCCAGTTCTACACCAGCAAGGCCAAGTACGACCCGGAGCGCTTTGCCGCGTTCTCCGCTGCGATGGAAGCGCTGCTGGTGCGCCAGGCCTTCCTGCAGCGCCAGGCCGGCAAATGACCGTTTTCGGCCTGCCCGTCGAACGCCTGGGGCTCTTCGCCGTGGCAGTGCTGCTGCTGGTTCTCACACCAGGGCCGGTGTGGATTTACCTCATCTCGCGCACGCTGGCGCAGGGCCGGCGCGCCGGCTACTTCTCGCTCTTGGGCGTGATCGCCGGCGTGATCGTGCACGTGCTGCTGGCGGCGCTCGGCCTGTCGGTCGCTCTGCTGGCGATCCCGCTGGCCTTCGATGCCATCAAGCTCGCCGGCGCCGCGTACCTGCTGTGGCTCGCCATCAGCACGCTGCGCGGCGACGGCATGAACTTTGAGGCGCAGCCGCTGGCGGCCGTGCCCGACCGCGTGCTGCTACGCCAGGGTTTCATCGCCTCCACACTCAACCCCAAGGTCGCGGTGTTCTACCTGTCGCTGTTCCCGCAGTTCATCGACCCTGGCGCCGACGGCGTGTTCGCGCAGAGCCTGGTGCTGGGCGTCGTGCACGTGGGCATCTCCACGCTGTTCGACGGCCTGCTGGTGACGATTGCCGGCGCCCTGGCGACCTGGTTCGCCGCGCGACCGCTGTGGTTGCGGACCCAGCGCTGGTTTCTCGGCGGTGCGTTCGGCGTTCTCGCAGTCTGGCTGGCGCTCACGCCGCGCCATCACGCCTGAAGCCGCGGCGCTGATCGCGACGGTCCGTCGGGCCGGGTTGTACAAGCCATCGCGATTTCATGCCCCCATGCCCAGGCGAAGTTCGTCGGGGCGTCGTCCCGCTCTGAAGCAGTCGCTGGCAGCGCGTGCTATCGACCCAATTCGATCACCGCGCGTCGTCCGCTTTCGGGTGAATCCGAGGTCAAGCGGCCTCATACTCACGCAAGGCACGCAACGCGACCGTCGGCTCTTTCTCGACGATCCGAAGCAAAGCCTTGGCAGGGCCGGTTGGTTCGCGCCGTGCCTGCTCCCAGTTCTGTAGGGTGCGCACGCTGACGTTAAGCAGTCGTGCGAACTGCGCTTGCGACAACTCGACCTTCTCCCGCACGGCAAGCACTCGCGAAGGCGAAAAAGCACGGCGCCGAGCTGGCTTGCGTTCGCCGCGGGCAATCCCGCCCGCCTGCTTCACGCTCTTGGTCAATTCTGCGAACAACTTTTGGTCCATCAGCCAAACTCCTGCCGTACGAGCGCTCGTAGTGTTTTCAATTGATCCTGGTTCAGATCATCCTGCGCGTTCTTCGCGTACGCGAGCAGCATGTAGATCTGATCCCTTGCAGCGACCCAGTAGTAGATGACGCGAGCTCCGCCGCTCTTGCCGCGACCGGATGCCGCGATCCGAATCTTCCTCAAGCCCCCGCTACGCGGAATCAGGTCCCCGGCATCGGGCCGCGCAACGAGCGCCTCTTGAAGCTGCCGGTACTGATCGTCCTCGACCAACTCGCGGACCTGGCGCGTGAAAACCGGGGTTTCGAAAAAGACCACGAGCGAACGGTACGCCACTGGCGCATATACGTCAATGGCGTATTACTTCGGTCCGTCTTCGGGTGGTCTGAGCGGACGTCGCGACTACCGCTGATGGCCGAAATGAGCTGCAGGCCTGTTGCCCGCGAGCCGCCCCTCAATGCTCGCGCGAGTTGCACAAACCGCGCAAGGCCGGTGGACTGGCATCGGCACTTTGTCTGGCGCTTTACGACCGCTGCTGCGGCGCGCGCCTTCTCGCACTGACGACCCGGAGCCGTCCCTCAGCCAACGCGCCCTGAACGAGCGAACGGCTCAGGTTGGAGACATTGCCTCGCCGGCCCGCCGGCTAATGTGTCCAACCTTACGCCACCGGCGTTCCATCGACCTGCCGCCGCACCAGTGCAGCGATATCCGCTGGATGGCTGCTCGGAAGAAAGTGACTCCCGCCCTCAACCGTGACGAGCTGCGAGGCAGGAATCGAATTGAGCAGAAGCTCGGCGATCCTGCGCATGGCAGGATGGCTGCTTCCTCCGCGAACCACTGTCGTCGGAACGTCGATCGACTGCAGGATCTCCTCGCTGGGTTTGAAAGGTGTTCCCGAGGACCAGTCACGCACGTTCACCGATGTGGTCGCGACAACGTAGCTGCGGACCTTCGGCGGCATCGAATCGAAGGTGCCCGGACCGCCGTAGAAGTCGATGACATGACGGGCCGCTTCGGCATCGCCCCGGGCAAAGTCGGCGAAGTACGGGCCCGTC
>JBIIZX010000088.1:0-9235 GCA_044346055.1 Burkholderiaceae bacterium
GGTCGCGCCTCTCGTTCAGCCCGACTTCCAGTTCGGCGCGCGCTTGTCCATGAACGCCTGCACGCCCTCCTGGGCAACGTCATCGACCATGTTGCAGGCCATGGTCTGGCCGGCCAGTTGATAGGCGGCTTCGATGCCGAGCTCCAGCTGCTTGTAGAACGCGCCCTTGCCCATCGCAATGGCGGCAGCGGGCTTGGCCACGATCGCGGCGGCCAGGCGCTCGACCTCGGCATCCAGCTCCGCCAGCGGCACCACGCGATTCACCAGGCCACGTTCACGCGCTGCCTGCGCGTCGATGAACTCGCCGGTGACAAGCATTTCAAACGCGTTCTTGCGGCCGACGTTGCGCGACAAGGCCACCGCCGGCGTGGAGCAGAACAGGCCGACGTTGATGCCAGAGACGGCGAATTTCGCCACATCCGCGGCCACGGCGAGGTCGCACATGCCCACCAGCTGGCAGCCGGCGGCCGTCGCCACGCCGTGCACACGAGCGATGACAGGCTGCGGCATGCGCTGGATCTTGAGCATGAGCTTGGCGCAGGTGGCAAACAGCGCCTGGTAGTAGGCGAGCTGCGGCCGCGCCTTCATCTGCTTCAGATCGTGGCCGGCACAGAATGCCTTGCCCGCACCAGCGAGCACCACCACCCGTGCGCTGGCGTCCTGCGCAACGCGCTCGAGGGCCGTGCCCAGTGCCACCAGCATTTCCTCTGACAGCGAATTGAACTGGGCCGGACGATTGAGCGTCAGGCGCACGACGCCGGCGGCGTCGCGCTGCTCCAGCAGCAGGGGCTCAAGGTCATGGGCAGTGTTGGGGGCATTCATGCTGACTCTCCTTCCAGCCACAAGCGCGCAGCTACTCGGCGGCGGCCCGCTCATCGCGGCTGATGATGCGCACCAGCGGCAGCCACACGGTGAAGATGCTGCCGCGGCCAGGCTGCGATTCGACCGCCAGCCGGCCCTGATGGCGCAGCAGCACGTGCTTGACGATCGCCAGCCCCAGGCCCGTGCCGCCGGTTTCGCGCAAGCGGCTCTTGTCCACGCGATAAAAGCGCTCAGTCAGGCGCGGCAGGTGCTCGGCGGCAATGCCGATGCCCGTGTCTTCCACGCTGAAGGCGCCGCCCTGCGGACCAACGGTCCAGCGCAGGTCGATCGAGCCGCCGGGCGGCGTGTAGCGGATTGCATTGGAGACGAGATTGCCAAAGGCGCTACGCAACTCGTCGCGGCTGCCGCGCAGGTGCGCGGCATCGGCTTCGTAGCTGAGCGTGTGCTTGCCGCTTGAGAGCGCCCGCGCCTCATTGGTGAGTTCACGCAGCAGCGCACCCATGTCGACGTCTTCCTCGACCACGGCGGACTCCTGCGACTCCAGGCGCGAGAGCATCAGCAGGTCCTCGACCAGGCGGTGCATGCGGTTGGCCTGCTCGTGCATCAGCTGCAAATGGTGGCGGCGCACGCTGTCGATAGGCGCCTCGGGTGCGTCGAGCAGCGTCTCGAGAAAGCCGTTCACGACCGTAAGCGGCGTGCGCAATTCGTGCGACACGTTGGCGACGAAGTCACGCCGCATGGCGTCGACCCGCTCGGCCTGGGTGACGTCGCGGCTGATGACGATCGAGCGCGTGGGCTCGAACTCGATCACCGCGATCGACAGCGCGACTGCCGGGTTGTTCAGTGGCCGAAACACGAGCGGCTGCTCAAAGTGTCCCGAGGTCATGTAGGCGACGAAACTTGGGTCGCGCACCAGGTTGGTCAGGCGCAGCCCGGTGTCACCTCGCAGCGAGATGCCAAGGTGCTGCTCAGCCACCGGGTTGCACCACTCAATCTGCAGGGCAGCGTCGATCAGCACGATGCCTTCGGGCAGCGCACTGATGGTGCGCCGAAAGCGTTCCTCGTTATCAGCCAGGCGCCGCTCGGACAGCTGGCTGGCGCGGTGGGCCTTGTACAAGCGGCTGAAGACTTCGGCCCACGAACCAAAGCCCTCGGGCACCGTGTCAAGAGACGGCTTTTCAAGCCAGACGCCGAGAAGGCTCTGGTAGGAAAGATGAAACGCCAGCAGCAAAGCAAGCGCCAGCACGGCAAACCACAGACCAACGGTCACGCCAAAGGCCAGGCCGAGGAGGAGCGCTAACACCCCTAGGACGGCCAGTCGCACCAGCGCCGGCAGGATCAGGGTCAGTCGCAGATTGGTGTTGCTGCTCGGCATAACATCCGAGTGTACTGGCGCGAGAGCCTGATCATGTTGCGCCCGCCCGGTGCAAGTCGGGCTGCGCGAGGGTGACGCGCGACGCTATTCCGGTCGGGTCGACAGGCGGTAGCCGAGGCCCCGCACCGTCTGCACCAGGTGCTGGGCATTGGCCGGCATCAATGCTTTGCGCAGCCGCAGCACGTGGACGTCGACCGTCCGCTCCTCGATGAAGACGTGATCGCCCCAGACGTTGTCGAGCAGCTGGCTGCGCGAGAACACGCGCTCGGGATGCCCGGCCAGGAACTTCAGCAGCTTGAATTCGGCCAGCCCCATTTTCACCGGCGTTCCACTGACCGCCACCTCGTGGCGCGTGGGGTCGATGGTCAAGGGACCATATTCCAGGGCTTCACCACTGTGCTGCGGCGCACGCCGGCGGAACACGGCGCGCACGCGCGAGGCAAGCTCACGCGGCGAAAATGGCTTGACCACATAATCGTCCGCACCGGCATCCAGCCCTGCAACGCGGTCCGTCTCGGTGCTGCGCGCAGTCAGCATGATCACCGGGAGCGCGCGCGTGCGCTCCTCGGCGCGCAGGTCGCGCAGTAGATCGATGCCGCCGCGGTCGGGCAGCATCCAGTCGAGGATCACGAGATCGGGCAGCTCGGTGCGAATCGCTTCCTGCGCGGCGCTGACGGACTCGGCGCGACGCACCTTGAAGCCGTTGCTGGTGCAGGTAAAGGAGACCAGCTCCTGGATCGCCGGTTCGTCTTCCACCACAAGGATTGAGGCAGACATCGGGTTCAGGCCTGGGCGATGGCGCGGTCGACTTCCTCGGGCGAGGCATGGCGCACGTCCATGCCGGCCGCAATGAAGATCACGTGCTCGGCGATGTTCTTGGCATGGTCGCCAATGCGCTCGATGGCCTTGGCCACCCAGATCACGTCGATCGATGCCGAGATCGTGCGCGGGTCTTCCATCATGAAGGTGATGAGCTGGCGCAGGATGGCGCGAAAGCGCTCGTCCACCCCTACGTCGTCCTTGATGATCGCGGCGGCCGTGGTGACGTCCAGGCGCGCAAAAGCGTCGAGCGAACGACGCAGCATGCCGATGGCAATATCGCCCGCGGAGCGAATGTCCGGAATGCGCGGCATGCGCACTGCCACCTGCTTGTCATTGACCCACTTGGCCGCACGCGCGATCTTGGTCGACTCGTCGCCGATGCGCTCCAGATCGGTGATGGTCTTGGCCACTCCCATGATCATGCGCAGGTCGCTTGCGGTGGGCTGGCGGCGTGCGATCACGTTGTTCACCGCGCGATCGAGCTCCAGCTCAAGTTCGTTGACGCGCCGGTCAGAGCTGATGACGCGTTCGGCATCGGCAATCGCGTTCGCCTCGAAGCAGTCAATGGCCAGCCGCACCTGCGACTCGACCAGCCCGCCCATTTGCAGCACACGCGAGCGGATCGACTCCAGCTCCTGGTCATAAATCTTGGACGAGTGTTCGTTGCCCATCAGAATTCCTCGATCGTCTGCTATCGGCACGAGTGCCAGGCACATCGTGATGTATTGACTGCGACGCAACGTTCGAATCGCTCACGTTAGTCTGCGCCGCCACATCACGGGCCGCTTTGGTGCAGTGATGTAGTGGCTTCGACATAACGTTCGCTTCGCTCACGTTTGTCTGCGCCGCTACATCACGGGACGCTTCGGCTAGCCGAAGCGTCCCGTGATGTAGTCCTCAGTCTCTTTCTTCTTCGGCTTGATGAAGATCTGGTCCGTGTCACCGAACTCGATCATCTCGCCGAGGTACATATACGCCGTGTAGTCGCTCACGCGCGCCGCCTGCTGCATGTTGTGCGTGACGATCGCCACCGTGTAATCGGCCTTCAGTTCCTCGATCAGCTCCTCGATCTTGGCGGTGGAGATCGGATCGAGCGCCGAGCACGGCTCATCGAACAGGATGATCTCGGGCTTGATGGCAATGCCGCGCGCGATGCACAGGCGCTGCTGCTGCCCGCCCGAGAGCGAGGTGCCGCTCTGATTGAGCTTGTCCTTGGCCTCGTTCCACAGCGCCGCCTTGCGCAGCGCCCACTCCACCCGCTCGTCCATCGCAGGCTTGTTGAGCGACTCGAACAGCTTCACGCCAAAAGCAATGTTGTCGTAGATCGACATTGGAAACGGTGTCGGCTTCTGGAACACCATGCCGATCTTGGCGCGGATCAGCGAAACGTCCTCGCGCGTGGTCAGGATGTCGTGGCCGTCGACCTCGACCCGGCCTTCGGCGCGCTGCTCGGGATAGAGCTCGAACATGCGGTTGAGCACGCGCAGCAGCGTGGACTTGCCGCAGCCGGACGGTCCGATGAATGCGGTGACCTTTTTCTCGGCGATTTCCAGGTTGATGTTCTTCAGCGCCTGGTACTTGCCGTAGAAGAAATTGAGGTCCTTCACGCGCATCTTTACCCTGCCGACCGGTGTGGCTGCATCGTGAGCAGAGGCGTTACCAGCGGCCGGGGGAGCGATTGCGATGTCCATGATGGCTCTTTCGTTCTCAGTCAGTGCTTCTGGCGGAACAGCACGCGCGCAAGGATGTTCAGCGCGAGCACGCCAACGGTGATCAGGAACACCCCGACCCACGCCAATTGCTGCCAGTTCTCAAACGGACTCATTGCAAACGAGAAGATTGTCTGCGGCAGGCTCGCCATCGGTTCACGCAGGTCAAGGCTGAAGAACTGATTGGACAGCGCGGTGAATAGCAGCGGCGCGGTCTCGCCGGCAATGCGTGCCAGCGCGAGTAAAACGCCCGTCACCACGCCGGCCCGTGCCGCGCGCAGGGTGACGCTCCAGATCACCTTCCACTTGGGCGTGCCCAGCGCGTAAGCGGCTTCACGCAGCGCACTGGGAATGAGCTGCAGCATATTCTCGGTGGTGCGCACCACCACAGGGATCACGATCAGCGCCAGCGCCAGCACGCCGGAATAGCCTGAGAACGTTTTGGTCTTGGCCACGATGATGGCGTAGATAAAAAGACCAATGACGATCGACGGCGCTGACAGCAGGATGTCGTTGATGAAACGCGTCGTCTGGCCGAGCCAGCCGTTTCGGCCGTACTCGGCCAGGTACACGCCCGCCAGCACGCCAATTGGGGTGCCGAGCAACGTCGCGAGGCTGACCATCATCACGGAGCCCACGATGGCATTGGCCAGACCGCCAGTCGGATCATTGGGCGGCGGCAGCGACTGCGTGAACACGGCCACGCTGAGCCCTTTCAGGCCGAGCGTCAGCGTCTCCCACAGGATCCAGAGCAGCCAGATCAGGCCAAAGGCCATGGCGGCCAGGGACAGCGTCAGCGCAATCGCATTGATGACCTTGCGGCGGCGATGCAGCGCGATCCGGCCGGCTTGGCCCGCCTGGCCTGGTGAGGGCGACGGCAGGGTGACGGCGCTCATGTGCGCGCTCCTTCGTTCTTCGCCAGCTTCATGAGCAGGTACTTGGACAGCGCCAGCACGATGGTCGTGATCAGAAACAAGATCAGACCGAGGTACATCAGCGAGGCCTGGTGCAGGCCAGGCGCGGCCTCGGCAAACTCGTTGGCCAGGGCAGAGGTGATCGAGTTGCCCGGCTCGAACAGCGACAAACTGGACAACTGGTTGAAGTTGCCGATGACGAAGGTGACCGCCATAGTCTCACCAAGCGCGCGGCCTAGACCGAGCATGATGCCGCCGACCACACCGGCCTTGGTGTATGGCAGCACAACCTTGAACACGACTTCCCAGGTGGTCGCACCAAGGCCGTAAGCTGATTCTTTCAGCAGCGCCGGCGTCACCTCGAACACGTCGCGCATCACCGCCGCGATGAACGGGATGATCATGATCGCCAGGATGATGCCTGCGGCAAGAAGACCGATGCCCACCGGCGCACCCTGAAACAGGGTGCCGATGATCGGGAAACTGCCAAGCACCTGTTGCAGCGGCATCTGCACCCACTTCGCAAACAACGGCGCAAATACAAGCAGGCCGAACATGCCGTACACGATCGAGGGCACAGCCGCCAGCAACTCGATGGCAGTGCCAAGTGGCCGCTTAAGCCACTTGGGCGACAGTTCAGTCAGAAAAAGTGCGATACCAAAGCTCACAGGAACTGCGATCAAGAGGGCAATCAGCGACGTGATCAGCGTGCCGTAGATCATCACCAAGCCGCCGAATTTTTCCTGCACCGGATCCCACTCAGCAGTCCACAGGAAGGCAATGCCGTTGTGCCGGATCGAAGGCCAAGCTTCAATGAACAGGGACAACAGAATGCCGAAGAGCAACAGCAGCGTGATCAGCGCCGCGCCACGCGCAGCAACGGCAAAGACAAGGTCTCCGACGCGACTGAACGCACGCGTGTGAGGCGATTCGGGGGCAGGCATGGCGAGTTGTTGGTCTGACTGAGACGCTGCCGGAACTGTAGCCGCCATGTGGAGGTCCTGAAATTAGAGCGTTGCGCGTGGGCGCGTCGGGGTCCAAAAGGCACCCCGCGCACAACGACCGCCACCTATTCGCAGCGGGCGCCCAGAAGCATCAAGCCATTACGGACGCATCACAGGCTGACCGCCGGCATCGCGGATCTGGCCCCACGACGTGCGGATTGCTGCTTTAACGGAGTCCGGCATCGGCACGTACTCGAGATCAAGCGCTGACTTATCGCCCGTCTTGTAGGCCCAGTCGAAGAAGCGCAGTGCGGCAGCACCTTGCTGCGGCTTGTCCTGGGCCTTGTGCATCATGATGAACGTGGCGCCGGTAATGGGCCACGCGTCCTTGCCCGGTTGATTGGTGAGGATCTGATAAAAGCTCTTGGCCCAATCGGCACCGGCCGCAGCGGCTTGAAAGGTCTTGTCATCCGGCTCGGGGAAAGCGCCGGCGGAGTTCTGCACCAGGCCGTAGGTCAGCTTGTTGGCCTTGGCGTAGGCGTACTCAACGTAACCGATCGAATTGGGCAGGCGCTGCACGAAGGCCGACACACCCTCGTTGCCCTTGCCACCCATGCCCGTCGGCCAGTTCACGGCAGTACCTTCACCGGCACGCGCCTTCCACTCCGGGCTCACCTTGGACAGATAGTTGGTCCAGATGAACGTCGTGCCTGAGCCATCGGCGCGCCGCACGACGGCGATCTGTGCATCGGGCAGCTTGACGTTGGGATTGAGCTTCACCAGCGCGGGGTCGTTCCACTTGGTGATCTTGCCGAGGTAGATGTCGGCCAGGACCGGCCCCGTGAATCGCAGTTCGCGCGTGCCGATCCCTGGCAGGTTGAACGCCGGCACCAAGCCGCCGATCACTGTCGGAAACTGCACCAGACCATCTTTGACCAATTCCTCGTCCGTCAATGGCATGTCCGAGGCTCCGAAGTCCACCGTCTTGCCGCGGATCTGCCGCAGGCCGGCACCGGAGCCGACCGATTGATAGTTGATGCGCGCGCCGGTGGCCTTGTTGTAGTCGGCAGCCCAGCGGGAATACAGCGGCGCGGGAAAAGTTGCCCCGGCGCCGGTCACTTCCTGTGCCAGCGCAACGCCGGCGCCAGCAGCGCCTGCGAGCAGCGCGGCGGTGGCAATGGTTTGGATCAGAAAACGGCTCATCGATCTGCCTTAGCGTTTGAGTGGGAGAAGTATTGCGGGAAAGGGCAGAGTCTAGGAAGCGCGAGTGACCGATCCGTGACATGCCATTTTCTGCAAGTCTGTTGCCGCGCGCCGACGCGGGCTTTCCCTAGCCTTTGCCCGTCCCATTGGCCTTGCGAAGCGCGGACGACCCCAACTGTCACCAAACGTTCACATGTCCGGCCATTGGTCACAGATCGGTCATGCCGGGCGATTACCTTAGCGTCGGTCCGGAATATCCCATCCGGTATGCCCTCCCCCGATCCGCAAGGAGAACAAGCACATGCTTCGCCGTACCTGGTTTGTTGCCGCTGCCGCGGCTGTTGCTCTTTCTGGCTGCGCCATCTTCGGCACGCAGCCCACCAACTTGGTTGAGACCGCCGCCGCCAATCCGGAGCTCAAGACGCTGACCAAGCTCATCAATGATGCAGGCCTCGCGGAGACGCTCAAGGGCACGGGCCCCTTCACCGTCTTTGCCCCGACCGATGCCGCGTTCGCCAAGGTGCCGGCAGCAACGATGGACGCGCTCGCCAAGGACAAGGATCGTCTGCGCCAGGTGCTGACGTTCCAGGTTGTCCCCGGCAAGGTCATGGCCGCGGACGTGAAGTCCGGCAACGTCAAGACCGTCAATGGCGCCGAGGTGCCGCTGTCGCGCTCCGGCGGCTTCGTCGGCGTCGATCAGGCGCTGGTGACCAAGGCCGATATCAGCGCGACCAATGGCGTGATCCACATCATCGACCAGGTGCTGATCCCGCCCGCGCCCGCACGTCGCTGAAGGCAAGCAGGACAGAACAAGGGCCGCACGAGCGGCCCTTTTCACGTTGGCGCTTGCAGCCTCCCATCCGGGCTAGGCGCTCGGCGCACTGGTGGCACGCGCCGGCACCTGCGCGGCAATCCGCTTTGCCATGCGCTCGGCCAGGTCGGCATCGGCCGCCTCGACCATCACGCGCAGCACGGGCTCGGTGCCGGACGCACGGATCAGCACGCGGCCGCGCCCAGCCAGATCACGCTGCACGGCGTTGCTTGCCTGCTGCAGTGGTGCGTGCGCGGCCCATTCAAATCCCGGCGCGGTGCGAACGTTGATGAGCGACTGCGGCATCAGCATCAGGTCTTCAGTCAGCCGGCGCATGGTCTTGCCGGTGCGACGCAGCGCGGCCAGCACCTGCAAGGCACTGATGATGCCGTCGCCGGTGGAGTGTCGATCGAGGCACAGCAGGTGGCCCGAGCCTTCGCCGCCAAACTGCCAGCCCTTGCTCTCCAGCAGTTCGAGCACGTAGCGATCGCCCACCTTGGCGCGCGCAAACGGCACCTTCAGCTCGGCAAAGCGCTGCTCCAGCGCAAAGTTGGTCATGAGCGTGCCGACCGCGCCATTGGTGGCCGGGTTGAAGTCAAGCGTGGCCATGCGGTCGCGCACGATCACATACAGCA
>JBIIZX010000512.1:0-2736 GCA_044346055.1 Burkholderiaceae bacterium
CACGACACAACCACGCATCAATGGCACGCCAGTGGGCCGCAAACGGCTGCCAAGACGGCTGAACACCCCTCCACTGATCATCCAGTAGGAGGCTGGTGAAACATCCGGGCTAGCCCGACCCGTCGTTTCCGCGCAGGCGGGAACCAAGTGACTTTCGAGCTACGCCGCTGGACCCCCGCCTGCGCGGGGGCGACGCGCCTGCTCAACTGAACAGTGTTGGTTCTGGCGCTGCAGTCACGGCGTTTGCATAGGCGCTGCAGCAGCGGGCATTGCACGTGCGCCGGTCGCGGCGTTGCAGGCGCTGACGCACGCGCTCTCTCATATACTCGCCACATTCCAAATCAGAGCCAGGCTGCACGGCGCTGCAAGGCCGTGCGCAGGCTGACTGTCTGTCCATTGATGCGACTTGCCGCGCTTGTGCGAACGACCCTGACCGCTTCCGGCCACGCGCCCTCGCCTCGGCGGCATCGCATCGCGTACGCGCTGGTGCTGGCCTGTGCGGTCCTGCTCGGTGCTCCGCATGCAGTACGCGCTCAGGTTCCGGCCGATCCCTCTGGCAGCACGGCGCCCAAGACTGACGACCCGCTGGGTGCACTGCTGCAAGCCGGGGACCCACTGCCGACGCAGCCGCCGGCGGAACCATCATCGGGGCCTGTGCCGCTGCCACCGCCGCCGGGAACAGTCGGCGAGGACCGACGCCAAAACGACACCAGGATCAACCTGTGGGAGCGCATCCGGCGCGGCTTTGCCATGCAGGAGCTGCGCGGGCCGCGCGTGGCGGGGGCCACGCAGTGGTACGCCAGCAAGCCCGACTACATCGACCGCATGTCCGCGCGGGCGAGCCTGTATCTGTTCCATATCGTCGACGAGATTGAAAAGCGCGGCATGCCGACCGAACTGGCGTTGCTGCCCTTCGTCGAAAGCGCCATGCAGCCGGAGGCCGTTTCAAGCGCCGCGGCGGCCGGCCTTTGGCAATTCATTCCCTCCACCGGCAAGATCTACGCGCTCGAGCAAAACCTGTGGAAGGACGAGCGGCGCGACGTCATTCACTCGACTCGCGCTGCTTTGGACTACCTGCAAAAGCTGTACGGCGACTTTGGCGACTGGCACTTGGCGCTGGCCGCCTACAATATGGGCGAAGGCGGTCTGGCGCGTGCCATTGACCGCAACCGCCGCGCCAACAAGCCCACCGATTACGCCAGCCTGCGCATTCCGCTGGAGACGCAAGGCTATGTGCCCAAGCTGCAGGCGGTGAAGAATGTCATTGCCGACCCAAAGCGCTATGGCATTGAGCTCGCAGACATTCCCAATCAGCCGTACTTCATCGCCGTTCCCAAGACGCGCGACGTCGATCTGGTCACCGCGGCCAAGCTGGCCGACATGCCGCTGGACAAGTTCCGCGCGCTGAATCCGTCGTTCAACCGCCCGGTGATACTCGGTGCCTTGCAGCCGAACATCCTGCTGCCGGCCGACAAGGCCGAGATCTTCACCGGCAATCTCGCCGCCTACGAAGCCACCGGCCAGGCACTGACCAGCTGGACCGGCTACACGATGAAACCCAACGAGACGCTGTCGCAGGTGGCCGCGCGCGTGGGCGTGAGCGAGGCGCAGCTGCGCGAGGCCAATCGCGTGCCGCCGCGCTACCGGTTGGCGCCCGGCTCGACCATCCTGATCCCGCGCGACGAGACCATGGACGCGGACATTCCGGCCACCATGGTCAATGCCTCCTTTGGCTTGGTGCCAGAGCAGTCAAACCTGCGCCAGGTCACCTACCGCGTGCGGCGCGGCGACACCTTGAATTCCGTTGCGGCACGCTGGCACGTGCAGCCGGCCGACATCGTGGCGTGGAACAATCTGCATAGCCACAGCTTGTTCGCCGGCCAGCGGCTGAACCTCACTGTGGCACGCGCGCCGGCCAAACCCGCCACCGCCTCAGCCTCACACACCGCCGCCAAGAAGAGCAAGGGCACGACGGCCGCGAAACCAGCGTCAACAGCGGCCACGGCGGGCAAGGCCTCGCAGGCATCCAAGCCCGTGGCCGCCCGGCCGCCCGCGCAAGCCGCGGTGCGCTGACGCAGCGCGCGCCGCCGCCCACGCAAGCGCAGCACAAGCACAGCAACAACAAGGACGTCTTATGGGCTTTCTCTCGGGCAAGCGCATCCTGCTCACCGGTCTTCTGTCCAATCGCTCGATCGCCTACGGCATCGCAAAGGCGTGCCGGCGTGAAGGCGCCGAACTCGCCTTTACCTATGTCGGCGAGCGCTTTGAAGGCCGCATCAAGGAGTTTGCGCAGGAGCTGGGATCGGAGCTGATCTTCCCGTGTGACGTGGGTGATGACGCTCAGATCGCCGCGCTGTTCCAGGATCTTGGCCAGCGCTGGGACAGCCTGGATGGCCTGGTGCACTCGATCGGCTTTGCGCCGCGCGAGTCGATTGCCGGCGACTTTCTCGACGGCCTGTCGCGCGAGGGCTTTCGCATCGCGCACGACATTTCGGCCTACAGCTTCCCGGCACTGGCCAAGGCGGCCTTGCCGCTGATGGAAGGCCGCCAGGGCGCGCTGCTCACGCTGACCTACCTGGGTGCCGAGCGCGTGGTGCCCTCGTACAACACGATGGGCTTGGCCAAGGCCTCGCTCGAGGCGAGCGTGCGGTACCTGGCGGCGAGCCTCGGGCCCAAGGGCTTGCGCGTGAACGGCATCTCGGCCGGCCCAATCAAGACGCTGGCGGCCGCGGGCAT
>JBIIZX010000173.1:0-7221 GCA_044346055.1 Burkholderiaceae bacterium
CTAAAGACAACGGTCTCGACAGGCTGGCCGGATCTCAAAACCGCGACCGAAATGGTGTCCGGCGACTGGTCAATTACTACGCGATCGCCATCCTGCAGACCAAGGACTTGCGTCAGCGACAGCGGCATCGCTGCGGGCGGGTGACGGACGCCAACGTTGGTGTACGTGCCGGCGATCCTCGGGCACTTCCCGACCTGTTTGTCCTCGTCCGCGGGCCAGTTCTCTGGATAGCTTACGGTAACTGCGCAGCCTCCCATCGCGACCAAGAGGGCAGGCAGTAACTTGAAGAGGCACCCCCACGATGTCGTAGCGGATTTCATCGCCATTTCAACCTAGTGTGGCGACGGCCGATAGCCCTGCCGCACGTCAAGCAAGCGCGCCCCAGTGACATCGGGCGGCCCGGCGATCAAACGGCAGATCGCTGACTCTTGGGAGGTGAGGTCGGGTTCGATCACCTCGAAACCGTCATTCGGGATTCGTCCTTGCCCGCAGGAAATCCGAATGACTCCTCCTGGGCGCTCTGAGCGGTCGTCAGATCGCCCGAATGCGGACATCGAAGGTAGCACCGAGGGATAGCTTCTAGCGGTCGCACGAAGCGACGATCTCTTGGATTCGCCGATTGACGGCTTGAAGTGCCGCGAGTGCTTCCAGCACCTTCTGCACCATCAGCTTGTTGCCTGCAGACGTGCGACTGAACGACTCAAGTTCTCTGTACTCGGCGTCCGAGAAATCTGGCAGTGGTGCGGGTGAACGCATCCCAACGGCCGCGTAAAGCTGCAGTTGACCATGCTTTGCGTACTTGCGCCCAACGGGAGAGGAGAAGAAGCCGTTCGCGGCCGCGATCTCTCCCTTGGTAAGCAATTCGCCGCTCAGGGTCTCGTACGTTGGGGAAAAAACGGTCGCCGATTGTCGGCAATGCACTTTGCCGCCCTCGTCGGCACCTTGCCTTGCTGCGCTCCGCGCTCAACGGAAAGCCGCATCCCAAGAAGCGCTGCTTCCGAAAGCGTCGCGATCAAAGGCGACATGCCTTCAGCCTGCGCGCCCGCGCTAATGCCAAAGGTCAACAGCAGCAATCCCGCAACGACTCGCTTCACGATAGGCCCATTGACTCGATCCGGTTCAACGGTACGGTACTCGGCTTGCGCGGCTGTTCAGGTCTGATCCTGGCCGGACGGCGCGGTCATCAGAGCGCCGCGGAGTTGCCATTCGAGCCGATTTTTGAGGACGCATCCAGCAGTACCGGTCAATCAGTATCAGCGGTCGCCTCGTGAAGAACGAATGAAGTCCAGCCAGTCCAACATCGCACGCCATTGCTCGTCTGTGTAGCCGGGAACACGCTGATTAGCATCGATGTTCATGACAACCGCTTCTGAGAAGTCGCCACTCGGCTCGATCAAAGCCGCGTAGAGCCAAGCTGGCAAGTAATAGTGCTTCGCTTCTGCCGAGAGCAGTGGGAGATCCCACACATGCGACTTCAACACGTGTTCAGGAACTGCGTCGCTGGGAAAGGGGGCGAGGTCCGCTTTAAGCGTCTCGCACTCACCGCAAGCATGCGGCGCGATGCTCTCCGGCCGTGGCCGCAGCACACAGTCGAAAGCGGCCCTGATCTGAGCCCTAATTGCGGAAGCGCTGTCCAATGCAAGGGTCCCACTGGTTCAACGAGCGCAGGCTTTGAATGTAGGGTCTTGGCCGAAGGCAGCTGCCATCAAGACGCCGGAAAGCGGAAATTCCAGCCCATCTACGATGGAACGTCCAGCGCCTTGCTGATCGCCAGCCGGCGATGCCACAACTTCAGTCGGGCAACACCGGCGCAGCGGTTGTCGCTGCGGCTTGTGCCCGCTGCGCAATCGCCCTGCACATGCCCTTGAAGATGAACAAATGCGCCGGCACCAGCGCGTACCAGTACAGCAGCCCCCACACACCCGCCGGGTGCCAGTACGCGGTGATGGTGATGCGGGTGTGCTCGGCATCCACCGGCTCCAGTTCGATCTCCAGCACACCGGCGCCAGGGGCCCTCATGCCAAAGTACAGCGACAGCAGCCGCTGTGGCTCCATGCCGAGCACGGTCCAGTAGTCGACGCTATCACCGACGCGCAGGTCGGCCGGATGCCGCCGGCCCTTTGAGAGGCCCGGCCCGCCGACCAGCCAGTCCAGCCATGCGCGCAGAGTCCACAGCAGACTGCCGTAGAAGTAGCCGGTGTCGCCGCCGATGCTGCACACCACCGGCCACAGCTGCGCCGGCGTGGCGCGCGCCACATTGCTGCCGCTGGCTTTCTTGGCGTAGTAGGCGTTGGTGTGGCGCAGGCGGATGGCAAAGGCGCCTTCGGTCCAGCGCGCGGTGACGGTGTTGCGGCGCTCGGCATCGAGCGCCACGTTGACCGATTCCTTGAAGGTCGGCAGGCGCTGCGGCACCAGTTCTTCGATGGCGGTGGTGTCGGCGGAGAGGTCGTGCTTCAGGCCGCCGATGAGGGCGCGCGCGATGGGGGCCGGCACGGCCGTGACCAAGGCCAGCCAGTAGCTCGACAAGCGCGGCGTCAGCAGCGGCACGGCGATGATGCGCGGCCGCTTGCCTACCACGGCACCGTACTGGCGCATCAGGTCCTCGTAGCTGAGCATCTCGTGGCCGGCGGCATCAAAGATGCGGCCCGCTGCGGCATCCAGCAGCGGCAGGCGCTCCAAGTAGACAAGCAGGTTGTCGAGCGCAATGGGCCGCGAGCGCGACTGTACCCAGCGCGGTGTGAGCATCAGCGGCAGATGATTGACGAGGTCGCGGATCACTTCATACGCGGCCGAGCCGGGGCCGACGATGATGCCGGCGCGGATCTCCGTCACCGGCACAGAGCCGGCGCGCAGCGCATCCCCCGTTTGTGCGCGCGAGAGCAAGTGCTCGGAATCAGCGTCGGGCGGAATCAGCCCGCCCAGGTAGACGATGCGCCGCACGCCGGCGGCCTGCGCCGCTTGTGCAAAGTTCTGCGCGGCCTTGACGTCGAGCGCGCCAAAGTTGGCGCCCGCGGCCATCGAGTGGACCAGGTAGTAGGCAATGTCGATGCCCTGCAGCGCCGGCGCCAGCGACATGGGATGCAGTGCGTCGGCGCGCGCCAGCTCAACGCCGTGCCAGTCGCGCGCTTCAAGCACCTTGCGGTTGCGCGCGGCGGCGCGCACCTGCCAACCAGCGGCTTGCAGGTGCGGGACGAGGTTGGTGCCAATGTAGCCGCTGGCGCCAAAGACGAGCGCGCGCGGCGGAGTGTGGATGTCGGTCATGGCGCGGCAGTGTGCCTGCGCCATGACCGGGTGGGAAAGGCTGAATGCGCGCCCATGGGCGCAGATCAAGCCGCCGCGTTGGCCGGGGATAACGACGCCGGCCGGCAGCTAGTCGGGCCGGCGCCGATCAAGCCGCAGCCGCTGCCTATGCCGCCGCGCGCGGATAGTCGGTGTAGCCCTTGGCGCCCGGCGTATAGAAGGTCGAGGGATCGGGGTCGTTGAGCGGCACCTTGCGTTGCAGCCGCTCGATGAGATCCGGATTGGCAAGCCAGAGCCGGCCAAAGGCGATCAGATCCGCCTTGCCTTCGCGCAGCGCTGCCTCGGCGGAGTCTCCATCGAAGCCGCCGCTGCCGATAAAGGTGCGGCCAAAGGCCGTGCGCAGTTGCGCCTTGAACTCGGCCGGCACCGTGGGCGCGCCCATCGAGCTGTGGTCCACCAAATGCAGGTAGGCGAGCTTCAGTTCGCCCAGCGCGCGGGCCAGCGCCAGATACTGCGCCTCGATGCCCTCGAACGCGCCGGTGTCGTTGAACACGCCGTAGGGCGACAGGCGAATGCCAACGCGCGCGGCGCCAATGGCATCGACCACGGCGCGCGCCACCGCGAGCACAAAGCGGTTGCGGTTCTCGCCGCTGCCGCCGTAGGCATCGGTGCGCTGGTTGGCCTTGGGGTTGAGAAACTGCTCGAGGAGGTAGCCGTTGGCGGCGTGCAGTTCCACACCGTCGAAGCCGGCTTCAATTGCAAGACGCGCGGCGTGTACGTATTCACCAAGCGCGATATCGACATCCGCCTGCGTCATTGCGCGCGGCTGCGGGTGCGGCTGCGGGCCGGCCTGATCCGTGTACATCTCGCCCGAGAGCGTGATGGCCGAGGGTGCCACCACCTCGGCACCGGCCGGCAGGTTGTGCGGGTGGCCAACACGCCCGGTGTGCATCAACTGCACGAAGATCTTGGCGCCCTTGGCATGCAAAGCGTCGGTCACTTTGCGCCAGCCTGCCACCTGCGCGGCGTTGAACAGGCCCGGGATGCGCGGATAGCCGAGCCCATTGGGCGAGGGCGAGGTGCCCTCGGTGATGATGAGGCCGGCGCCGGCGCGCTGCGCGTAGTACTCAGCCATCAGGTCATTGGGCGTGTTCTGCTCCACCGCGCGACTGCGCGTGAGCGGCGCCATGACAATGTGGTTCTTCAGTTGCAGCGCATCGCTGCTATACGGGTCAAACAGCATCTAGCTCTCCAGAGTGGCGTTGTCGTTCAACGCGGGGTTGCAGTGATTGTCGCGGTCCGTGCTCAGCCATGGGCGCGCTGACCTGGCAGCGGCATAGCGCGGGACTTTTCCTCTCCGTGCAAATAGACCCAATGGTCAAAGTCGGTGTCAAAAAAAGGCGCGCTGTGCGCTGCGCGCCGTGACGTCCATTGCAAGCAATCAACTCGTGTCCAACCGGTCGAGCAATGACAGCGCGAGATCGACCGTCGCCTGCAGGCGCGCTGGCGGGAAGCTCGCCCGCGCACTGACACGCAGACCGCCCATCAGGTTGAGCAGCAGGTCGGCCAGTGCCGCCGACGCGGCGTTGCTGCGGATCGATCCGTCTTTCTGGCCGCGCTCGACTGCGGCGCGCAGCATCTCGTGTGTGCCGGCCCACTTTTCGCGCAGACGATGCGCGATGACCTCGTCGTCCACACCTTCCAGCAGCCCCGCGCTGACGATGCAGCTCCTGGCTGACGGATCCTTGTCAGCGCAGCCGCGCACGATGCCGGCAAAGAACGCCTGCACCGCGGCGCGGCCGTCAGGCGCCTGGTCCATGAGCAACCGCACGGTCTGGTAGCGCGAGACCGCGCACTCGATCGCCTGCAGGTACAGCGCCCGCTTGTCACCAAAGCTGTTGTAAAGGCTCTGCTTGCCCAGGCCGGTGGCATCCAGCAGCATGGCCAGCGACGTGCCCTGGTAGCCGTGTGCCTGGAACACATCGGCCACGCTGTGCAAGACCTCGGCTTCGTCGAACTGCTTTTCGCGGCCCATGGACGGCACCCTACGCGCAGTTGACCAAATGGTCAAATACGAGAGTCAGCTGTCAGCAAGCACAACTTAACCAACCGGCGCGGCGCGATCGCGACCAACGCGCAGCCAAGACGCGTTGAACCCCAGTGGTCGCACGAGGAAAAGCAGGCGAGTGCAGCCGTTCGTTCAGGCCACTTCCCCGGCCCGACGCAGCGCCTGCAGCACTTCGGCGTCAGCGCTGTGACCGAGCGCGCGTCGGCAGCGGCGTACAGCGCGAAACGCGCGGGCCACAGCGGCAAGTAGATCGTCAGCCTCGGCCGACCCGGCTTCGGCCTTGCACAGGCGATCAGCGGCGGTGGCGAGCACCTCGGTGGCCGCCCAGTAGTGTTCCAGAAAATCCTGCATGTTCCGATGCATCTTGCCTCCCTACTCATCGGATGACGAGACCGGTCATGGCTGGCCGTACGCCGCAGGGTTCTTTTTGAAAGAGCCAAGCAGTCGCCGGAAACCGTTCAGACAGGTCCGACACAACATTGCCAGAGCGCACTTGCGCGCGGTGATTGCCTGGCAGCGTGCTCGATATGGATCAATGACGCAGGACAAACTTCTGTGGCGAGTGGTGGATTGGCTAGTGGTGGAGTTGGGAGCGATGGAGTGGCGCAGATGAAGTACGTTGTGGCCGGGCATGGGCCACATGCGCTCGTTAGACTGCCGCTGGTCCGCGCGTCATTCATCACTCTCACTCCGCCACTCGCCACTGCACCACCAGCGACTCTTTTGGAAGCCTTCCTCGTCTCCGCCGCCCTCGTCGCGCTCGCCGAAATGGGCGACAAGACGCAGCTGCTCGCCTTCGTTCTTGCCGGCCGCTTCAAAAAGCCGTGGCCGATCGTGGCCGGCATCCTGTGCGCCACGCTCGCCAATCATTTTTTGGCCGGCTGGGTCGGCGTGTGGCTCGCCTCGCTGGTGTCGCCACAGACGCTCCGGTGGATCGTCGCCATCGCCTTTTTTGCCTTTGGCCTATGGGCGCTGGTGCCCGACAAGCTCGAAGAGCCCAAGAGCTACAGCGCGCGCAGTGTGTTCATCACGACGCTGGTGGTGTTCTTCTTTGTGGAGATGGGCGACAAGACGCAGCTTGCGACTGTCGCACTGGCAGCCCGCTACGACCAGCTCGCCGCTGTGGTCATGGGCACCACGGCCGGGATGATGCTGGCCAACGCACCGGCGGTGTGGCTCGGCGAGACGCTGGCGAAGAAGATCAACATGAAGGTCATGCGCTGGATCGCCGCGGCGCTGTTCATCTTGCTGGGTGTACTGACGCTCGTCTGGAAGTAGCGCGAGGGGCAGGGGTCATCGACTGCGGTGAAGGTGGGTCTGAGAATGAGCTTGAGGTTGAGCTTGCATCGAGTTTGACTGCGAATGCGACAGCGGTTCACGACTGCGCAGCGGGAAACGTCATCAACAGCCATGCCGCGCCTTGGACCGGCACGCCGCTCGCGGTCGGCCCATAGACATCCGTGTTGTGGAGCGATGCAACGACTTGGCGATGTTGCCGACCGGATTGTCGGGGCGGGCCGGATGTTTCACCAGGCCGCCGCCGTGCGCACACGACCTGCCTCTGGGCGCTGCAGCGACAGCCTGCAGTCCGCCAAAGCCAGTTTGGTCCGTCGGGGCTACGCGGGGTTTGCGCGGCGCCCCGATGAAATATCCGGGCCAGCCGCAACGCTGTTCAGTGTGGCAGGTGCGTCACCCTCGCGCAGGCGGGGGTCCAGCGGCTTACCTCGAACGTCACTGGGGTTCCCGCCTACGCGGGAACGACGGGTCGGGCCAGCTGAACAGCATTGAGGCTAGCCCGGATGTTTCACCAGTCACTGTTGTATGGGCCTGGTGGAGCAAGTGACCGTGCCATTTGGGCGTTTCTGATGGTGTAGCCGGTGCATTGATGCGCTGCTGAGTCTGGGTGTCAGCCG
>JBIIZX010000089.1:0-9162 GCA_044346055.1 Burkholderiaceae bacterium
GGCAGAACGCATTCATGCCATCAACCCCGCGGCGCGTGTGAATGCGATCGACGCGTTCGTCACCGCCGAGAACGTCGGGACACTGCTCGCCGGCGGCTTCGATGCGGTGCTCGATTGCATCGACGAAGTGCGGGCCAAGGCCGCGCTGGTTGCTGCGTGCCGTGCACTGCGCATTGCGCTCGTGACTTGCGGCGCGGCCGGCGGCAGGCTCGATCCCACCCGCATTCGTACTGACGATCTGGCCTGCGCCGAGGGCGACCCGCTGCTGGCCAAGCTGCGCCATCGCTTGCGGCGCGACTATGGCTACCCGGCCAAGTCAACCGATGGGCGGTCGGCCAAGTTCGGTGTCGTCGCAGTGTTTTCCGACGAGCCGGTGCGCAAGCCGGCCGCAGCCTGCATGCCCACCGACGCGGTCGCCACCGACATCGGTCTCGTGCAGGGCGTCTCAGCCCCGCAAGGCCTGTCATGCTCCGGCTACGGTTCGTCCGTCACGGTGACGGCACCCATGGGGTTTGTCGCCGCCGCAGTTGCGATGCGGGCGATCGCTCGCGCATGACAGGGAGTCGCCAAGGGGCAGCTTGATAGGCATCAAGCGACCCCGGGGTGGCCAGTGCCACCATGCAGACGAAGGGAGTTGCATCATGTTCAAGAAAATCCTGCTGCCAACCGATGGCTCCGAGCTGTCGGACAAGGCCATCGCCGGTGCCATGCAAATGGCCACCAAGCTGGGTGCGGCCGTGGTCGGTATCACCATCGTCGAGCCATATTCGTACTCATCGCTCTCGGAGTACCGCCCGGAGTCGTTCGATGACTACGAGGCCCGCATCGACAAGGCCGCGCGCGAGCGCCTGGCCCGGGTCGAGGAGGCCGGCAAGGCTGTGGGCGTGGCGGTGACCACCAGCGTGATCAAGTCGTTCTCGCCTTATGAGTCGATCATCGAGGCGTGCAACAAGGCGGGCTGCGATGTGATCTTCATGGCCTCGCACGGCCGCAAGGGCCTGAACGCCCTGCTGCTCGGCAGCGAAACGCAGAAGGTGCTCACGCACTCGACCGTTCCGGTCATGGTGTACCGCTAACGCGGGCACCCGGCGCGGGGTCGGCGAGCCCTGCGATAGAGGCTGGGAACAAGAGGCTGGATCCAGGGGCTGGATCAAGTCGCTGGATCAAGTCGCTGGATCAAGGCGGCGAGGGTGACGGCGCCCACGTGCGCCCCGCACCCCGACGCTTGCGCATTCACTGCAAAGTTGGCGCGGGCACGTTCTCCGTTCGAGCCCGCGCTTGCCTTCCATCAAGCGCCGCCGCATTGGCCGCGGGTACCGTGACGGCACGTCTCCTGGAGCCTGCCATGCCGACCGCCGCCATCCCCCTGCGTCATAGCGAGATCTTGGTCGGCTTCAAGCCGATCGATGACCTGCACCGCGAGTTCGAGGACATCTTGGCCGTCCTCAACGATCCGGCCGAAGCTGACTATGGCGAGCATTTGCTTGCCCTGCACGAACACCTGCTGCGCCATTGCAGCACTGAAGAGCAGTTCATGAAGCAGGAGAACTACCCGCACTATGCGCGGCACAAGCGCGGCCATGAGCAACTGCTCGAGTCGGTGTCGGACGTGCGGCGCCGCTTTGATGCCGGCGATGTCGAGGCGGTGCGCCGCTATGCCGCAGACCTGATGAAGTGGTTTGCCATCCACGCGCAGACCGAGGATTCGGAACTGGCGGGCTACCTGAAGGGCGTCGGATAGCCAGGCGTGCGCTAGACGGCGGGCTGCACCGGTGGCCTGCCCGGATCACTCACCGCGTGGGATGTTCTGCGCCACGCGCCAAAGCACGCCGCTCGGATCAAACAGCGTGAAGTCGCGCATGGCCCACGGCTGATCCTCGGGTGTCCCGATCGCCACGCCAAAGCGCTCGGCAATGCGCTCCGTCTTCAGGTGCAGCCACCACGCGTCCACGTCCTCGACCAGCAGGTGCATCTGATAGTCGGCAACGAAGGCGGGCTCGTCGAACTGTTGCAGCAGAAAGCTGGTGTTGCCCAGGCGCAGGTAGGCGAGTGTGTCGTCGCTCCACGGGATATCAAAGCCCAGCGCGGCATAGAACTCCTTGGACCGCGCAAGGTCGCGCGCTGGCACAAAGGCCTTGATCTCGACCGCCCGCAGGTTCATGGCTCGGCTCCTTTTGCTGCTGTCCCCGCTGGCTGCATCTGCCGGCGGATCCAGTCGTGCAGGTGAATCACGCCGTCTTCGTGAGGCGTGTGATACGGGCCCGCGTCGTCTTCGCCCGCCAGCCAGAGCGCACGGCGGCCGCGGTGCAAGCGCGTGCAGACCGCGGCGTCCTCGGCGGCACTTTCGGCATACGCAGCCTGATGCGCCTCGATGATCTGCGGCTCAAACGCCTTGATCTCTTCCGGGTAGTAGAACTCGACCACATTGGTGGTCAGCTCGGGGCTGCGCGGGATCAGCGAGCTTACAACGAGGCACTGCGGGTACCACTCGAGCATGACGTTGGGATACAGCATGCTCCAAACCGTGCCGTACTTGGGCAGCGCGCCGCCACTGTAGGCAAGGACGGCATCGCGATAGCGCGCGTAATTGGGCGAAACCTGTCTCTGCAGTCCGTCCTTGATACCCAGGATCTGGTAGCTCCACGCCGCGCCAAAGCCCCATTCATAGTTGCCGGCATCGACCCACTTCTGCAGGCCCGGGTGCATCGCCTCCACGTGATACAGCTCGAGGTAGATCTCGAGA
Organism: Burkholderiaceae bacterium; assembly: GCA_044346055.1. Taxonomy (GTDB): domain Bacteria; phylum Pseudomonadota; class Gammaproteobacteria; order Burkholderiales; family Burkholderiaceae_F; genus JALHMQ01. The sequence continues at coordinate 2,744 of JBIIZX010000089.1, forward strand.
AACGTCTTCCAGTTAAATGGCAGCTCCTCGATCTGCATGCGGTCGAACACATAGCCGCCGAAGTCGTAGTCGGCCGCGATCGGAAAGTCGGCCAGCGCGGTAGCGGCATCGGCCGGACCGGTGAACAGCAATCCCTGCCAATTGGTCAGCGCCTGACGCGGCAGCGCGCACTCGGGTGTGCGGTCAAACTCGGGCGCACCCAACAGCCTGCCGTTCAGGTCATATGTCCAGCGGTGCGCTGGACACACCAGATTCTGCGCGTGGCCACGGCCTTCCATGATGAGCGCTTGCCGATGGCGGCAGATGTTGGACAACAGCGCCACACCCTCGGCTCCTGCCGCGTTGCGCACCAGCACCTTGCCGTGTTCGGTCCACGGCAGCGTCGCGTAGTCACCGACCTCGGGCACCATCAGCGCGTGCCCCGCGTAGCCGGGGCCGTGCTTGAAAATGAGTTCGCGCTCGCGCTCGAACCACACTGGCTCGAAGTACCAGCTGATTGGCAGCGGCGGCGTGCGCTCAATCAGGCGCGCATCGAGATTGGAGCGGCGGCGATTGGTGTCGGCGGCGTTCATGGCATGACGGTCACGGTCTCTGCGGGGACCAGCAGCAAAGCGCGCGCGGCTGAAGACGAGGTTGCACTGGCTGCGCCACGTGGCTCAACCCAACCCCGTGCTGCGCGCCTGCGCTGCCGCCTGCGTCGGTGTGAGTCCGCGCTCGAACATGTCGGACCAGCGCGGATCGTCAAGCAGGTCGTGGGCACGCATCACGCTCCAGCCAAGCTCATTGCACACGGCCGCCAGCCACTCGAAAAACGTCATGCCTACCCCCACCTCACCATGGCGGCCGATGTTAGTGCGTCCGGGCATGCCCGGCGCAACGAGGCCCGCCCCATGCACCAAGCACTACGCCCCATGCGCTACAAGCCCGATGGCCGCACGCTATGCTGCCGCCACCCAGAAAGAACAGGACCATGGCCGACCTGAACTCAGACCCGCGCGACGCAAAAATGGACGCCAGCGATCTCTGGCGCGAAGAGATCATCACCGATCGCAAGATCGGAACGCTGCGCGTGCTCACGCCGATCACCACGCTTGGCACGCCGGATCCGGCGCGCGTGCAGTTGTTTGTCGGCGAGGCGCAGATGATGACCAATGTCGGTGCGCTGCCGATCAATTTCGAGATCGAGGCGGCATCACTTGTCGAGGCGGTGGAGCGCTACGGCGACGCCGCGCGCGAAGCATTCGAGCGCACCTTGCGCGAGCTGCAGGACATGCGACGCCAGCAGGCGTCGTCGTTGGTGTTGCCAGGCCAGGGCGGCCCCGGGTTTGGCGCGGGCGGCATTCCTGGCATGGGCGGTGGCGGCAAGATCCAGATGCCTTGAGGGTGCCCCAGCAACGAACCGTTGCTGGCCTCTGGTGCAAACTTGCCGCTGGCGTCGTCGGGTGCTGCAGGCCGTGAGCGCTGCCGGCAATGATCGATACACCAGCGCCAGTTCAGCACTCACCGTAGGTGCGCGTCTTGCCGACGCGAGTCATTCCTCTCGACCTTCAAGTCCAAGTGCAGCGGGTCGGGCCCGCAGCAGCGCCTCGCGTGCTGCAGATCCACACGCCCGATTCCTTCGCCCTGCGCGCCGAACTGCTGGCGGGCCTGCAGGCGCCGCAAGCGTTCATCCCCCAAGTTCTTCTATGACGAACTCGGCTCGCGCCTGTTCCGTGCCATCACTGCGCTGCCCGAATACACGCTGACGCGCGCGGAGGCCTCCATCCTGCGTGCGCATCGGCGCGAGGTGAGCGATCTGCTGCCTGCCGCCGGATCAAGTGTCCTGGTCGACCTTTGTGCCGGCGACTGCGGCAAGACCGCCGACTTGTTCGATGGCTCCGCAGCAAGCCACGCCGTCTTCATCGCCCACGCCTGAGGCTTGAAGCTTGAGGCCGCAGGCGCCTCGGCAGCCCCGCACGACAACTACAGCTTGGCCGCCTCGAACGTGTTGCACGCGGCCATGTTGCCGGCCTGCAAGCCTGCGCGGAACCACCGGCTGCGCTGCTCGGAGCTGCCATGCGTGAAGCTCTCCGGCACCACGCGGCCCTGGGTCGACCGCTGCAGCGTGTCGTCGCCAATTGCGCTGGCAGCGCGCAGCGCTTCGTCCACATCGCCGACCTCGATCTGGCCGCGCTTTTGCGCGTGATACGCCCAGACGCCGGCAAAACAATCGGCCTGCAACTCGACGCGCACTGACAGGGCGTTGTTCTGCGCCTCCGACAGGCGCGGCCTCATCTCCTGCATCTTGCTCATGATGCCGAGCTGGTTCTGCACATGATGGCCGACTTCGTGCGCAATGACATACGCCTGCGCGAAGTCACCGGGCGCGCCAAAGCGCTGCGCCAGCAGGCTGAAGAACGATGTGTCCAGGTAGACGGTGCGGTCAGGCGGGCAGTAAAACGGTCCAGCAGTGGCGCTGCCCATGCCGCAGGCCGTGCGCGTGCCGCCTTCGTACAGCACCAGTTTCGGCTCGCTGTACTGCGCGCCCTGCTGCTGGAACAACATCCGCCAGGCGTCCTCGGTGGAGCCGATGACGCGCGCCACAAAACGCCCCATTTCATCGTTGGGGGTACCAGCCACGCCGGGCTTCTGCGGCACTGCCTGCGTGACCTGCTGCGCCCCGCCCAGCAGCCCGAGTACCAGGCGCGGGTCCACGCCCATGAACATGGCAATCACCGCGACCACGATGGCGCCGAGGCCAAGGCCGCCGCCCATTCGCACACCGCGGCCGCCCATGCCGCGCCGATCTTCAATGTTGTCACTGGCGCGCTGGTCTTCGAGTCGCATCTGCTCTCCCGGCAGGGTTGTGTGCCGCTGACACAGCGGCCGCGGGGCGCATTGCAGCACGGGTGCTGCCGGCGCGGAAGAGGGCAAGTGTTTCGCCCTCGTACTTGCGCCTTCTTCGCGAGACTCAAAACGGGCGTTGAGCGGTCCAGACGAGGCCGATGCTGGCTGCCGCGACCATCATCAGCGGAACCACAGAACGGCGATTCGAGCAGCGGCGCGACGGTCTAGTCGGCAGGGCTCGTCCGGGAAGGTGACCTGCTCAATCACGATGCAACGGAGATTGCTGCCGGGCACCCGCAGCGGTGTTGCCGAGATCGGGTCTTGCGGGGCAGGTCGTGGTTTGGCGGCCGGCCCGTCTATCGGAGCAACCTGCGCTCAGGCAATTGACCGCGGTGACTGACCGGCGCGCACCGGCTGCGCCCACCGAAAGCCAAGCTAGGCAACGCAGGCGAGCAGCGCGGGCGCGACGCAATGCATCGGGACGTGCAGGGTCAGTTCATGATGCCGATCACTGCGCAACATGTAGGCAAGCCAAGCGAGTGTCATGATGACGCGGCTTGCTTCTTGCCTCCGTGCGTTTTTTGCACACAGGCCGCGCTGCGCACTATCTGCAAGTCGCGACCGGCGCACAAGGCAGTGGTTGATTGTTTAATGACAGTGATTTGACCTTCATGCGCGTTTCAGGGTTGCTGTCGCATTGGTTGCGGGTAGTGATTGGACAGTACTGACCGCGTGCGCCGCGACCAATCGTTGCCTGCGGCGCGCCCGCCCCTGCCATGACCGAACAATTTCGGCCCCACTTGCCACGCTGCATCGCGCACCTGGACATGGACGCGTTCTACGCGTCGGTCGAGCTATTGCGTCAGCCTGAGCTGCGCGGCAGGCCCGTGGTGGTTGGTGGTCGCGGCCGGCCGTCGCCCACCAGTCGTGGCGTGGTGACCACCGCCAGTTACGAGGCGCGCCGCTTTGGCGTGCGCAGTGGGATGCCGCTGCGCACGGCGCTGGCACGCTGCCCGGATGCGGTGTTTCTGCCGACCGACTTCGATGAATACCGTCGCATGTCGCGCCTGTTCAAGCAAGCCATTGCCGAGATCGCGCCGACCATCGAGGACCGCGGTATCGATGAGGTTTACATCGATCTGACCGAGGTGCCCGGCGTGGAGGTGGAAGAGGGCGCAGCGGTGGCGCGCGAGATCAAGCACAACGTGTTCGTCGCCACCGGCCTGTCGTGCTCGGTGGGCATCGCGCCCAACAAGCTGCTGGCCAAGCTTGCCTCGGAGCTCGACAAGCCAGACGGGCTCACCGTCCTTAGCCTGGATGACCTGCCCACCCGCATCTGGCCATTGGCGGCCAGTTGCATCAACGGCATCGGACCGAAGGCCGCGGCACGTTTGGGCGCGCTCGGCATTCACACCATCGGCGATTTGGCGCGCACGCCAGCGACGCACCTGGTGGCCCGCTTCGGTGAGCACACCGGGCAGTGGCTGGCGCGGGTCGCGCAGGCGCAGGACGAGCGACCCGTGGTGACGCATAGCGAGCCGAAGTCGCGCAGCCGCGAGACGACCTTCGAGCGTGATCTCGATCCGGTGGCCGAGCGCGATGTGATCGAAGAGGTCGTTGCCAGGCTGTCGAACCAGGTGGCAGCCGATCTTGAGCGTCGCGGCTACCTCGGCCGCACCATCGGCATCAAGCTGCGGTTCGACGACTTTGCCACGGTCACGCGCGACGTGAGCCTGCCGCAGCCGACCGCGCAGGCCAGCCTCATTGCGCGCACCGCGCGCGGCCTGCTGAACAAGGTGCCGCTGCTGCGGCCGATCCGCCTGCTGGGTGTCCGTGTGGGCAATCTCGTGATCACGACCGATGGCGATGACCTCGCGCCGCTCGCGCTTCGGTAGGCAACGGACCAATCTCGTATTGGACGTGCACGACATGGTGAAGGGTGTGGCGCAGCCGTGCGCCGTGCGCAGCTGCTCAGCCGGTGCACGCGCGTGTGCGGCGTGGAGTCAAGCGCGCCGCCGCCGCATTGCCAGCGCGTCTTCGCGTTCCGCGTCCTCGAGTTGGGTTTCGATGTCGCTGATGCTGGCGTCGATCTCAGGCAGCAGCACATCCTGCAATGCGCGCACGCGGCGTACAGTGCGGCGGTATTCGCCGACGAGCCGCGCGAGATTGGTGGAGACTGCGGCCAACTCGGTCAGCGGGCCGAGCAGCCGCAGATGGGCGGTGCGGCAGGCTGCCAGTTCCGGCGAAGGATTGACGGCAGGCGCGGCAGGATCCGTGGCCATCGGCAAGGTGGCATCGAGCATCGCCACACCCAGCAACGTGCGTTCGTGCCGCACTGGCGCCGGCGGTGCGGGTGCCGCCGGCGCAACCTGCAGACCTGCAAGGCCGTGGCGCATGACGCCCGCCGCAATGGCCGCGCGGGCGGTCCCTGCGTGTGCGAGGTAAGTTCGCGTCAATGCCTGGTGGTGCCGCAGTTCGCGCAACATCTCGCCGGCCAGCAGAAGGCACTTCTCGTCGAGAAAAGCGTACCCCTCGCGCATGGTGCGGCGCTCGTCGGCGAGCGCAAGCGCCAGGCTGCGGGTGGGAGTCAGTTCGGCCATGCGTCCGGCCTGGAGGCTGAGAGCTGTCTGACGTGCCCGTGCGGCGCGCCAGAAGGCGGCCGGCGATAGGCACAGCCGTAGCGCGAGGCATGAGTACGACCTGCAACGGCGAGCGAGTCTTTTCTGTGATGAGCGGGCATGGTCGAATGACTCTCAGCCTTTAGGCGCCGATGGACGCGCCGCCGTTCAGGTGCGCTTCGATCTGCGCATCGGACAGCCGCGTCCATTCCGACTTCGGCAGGTTGCGCAGTAAGGCCCAGCCGACGTCCATGCTGTCTTCGAGCGTGCGAGGGCGGTCCTGCCGCACCAGCGTTGTCTCGAAGTCCTTGCCAAAGGCCAGATAGCGCCGGTCCGTATCGGACAGGCCGTCCTCGCCCACCACGCTGGCCAGAAGGCGGGTCTGCGTGCTGCGCGCGTAGGCCGCGTAAAGCTGACTGGACAGGGCTGGGTGGTCGGGGCTGGTATAGCCTGCACCAATTCCGTCCTTCATCAGACGAGAGAGGCTGGGCAGCACGTTGACCGGTGGGTAGACGCCCGCGCGGTCAAGCTCGCGCGACAGCACGATCTGGCCTTCCGTGATGTAGCCCGAAAGATCCGGAATCGGATGACCGATGTCGTCCGACGGCATGGTGAGAACGGGCAGCTGGGTGAGCGTGCCGCTGGCGCCGTGGATGCAGCCGGCGCGTTCGTACAGGGTGGCCAAGTCCGAGTACATGTATCCCGGGAAGCCCTTGCGGCCCGGCACCTCGCCCTTGGCACCGGCAACTTCACGCAGTGCTTCGCAGTAGTTGGTCAGATCGGTCAGGATCACCAGCACATGCTTGCCTTCTTCGAACGCCAGGTACTCCGCGGCGGTCAGCGCGAAGCGCGGCGTCAGCAGCCGCTGGGTCGAAGAGTCGCTCGCAAGATTCAGGAACAGCGCGCTGCGTTCTAGCCCGGATGTTTCACCAGTCACTGTTGTATGGGCCTGGTGGAGCAAGTGACCGTGCCATT
>JBIIZX010000513.1:0-2711 GCA_044346055.1 Burkholderiaceae bacterium
GCGGATCACTCCCAGTGGTGATCGCGCGTTGCAGTTGATCAAGGGCCGCCGCCCGGCCGCCCCACCATGCCGCGACAGCGGCTTGGCGACGCAGGCTCATGCCTGCGCAGCCGGCGCTAAGCTCGCTTGAGCGAGCGGCCGGAGCCAAGGCGGCCCTCAGTTCCAACCGCTTTCGGTGCACGTGCGACCGCGCAGCGGTCGCGTACACCGAAAGCGCAACCCAGCGCTACCCTGCAAGTCCCAGGTGCTCGATGCCCTTGTGGATCCCCGCCACGCCGCCATAGAGCTTGGAGTTGAGCTTGATCTGCAGGCGCAGGTCGTTGACGGAGTCGGCGTTGCGCAGGGCGTCTTCGTAGCTGATCAGCTCTCTTTCGTGCAGGTCAAAGAGCACCTGATCGAAGGTCTGCATGCCCTGCTCGCGGCTGCGCTTCATGACCTCGCGGATCTCGTGCACCTCGCCCTTGAAGATGAGGTCGGAGATGAGCGGCGAGTTGAGCATGATCTCGACCGCCGGGATGCGGCCCTTGCGGTCCTTGAACGCGATCAGCCGCTGCGATACCAAGGCGCGCAGGTTCAGCGACATGTCCATCAGGAGCTGCTGGCGCTTTTCTTCCGGGAAGAAGTTGATCACGCGATCAAGCGCCTGGTTGGTGCTGTTTGCGTGCAGCGTGCACATGACCAGATGACCGGTTTCGGCAAACGCGATCGCGTGCTCCATGGTCTCGCGGTCGCGCACCTCGCCGATCAGGATCACGTCCGGCGCCTGCCGCAGCGTGTTCTTGAGCGCCACGTGCCAGGTCTCGCAGTCAACGCCGACCTCGCGCTGCGTGATGATGCAGTTCTTGTGCGGGTGGACGAACTCGATCGGATCCTCGATCGTGATGATGTGACCCTGGCTGTTCTCGTTGCGATAGCCGACCATCGAGGCCAGCGTCGAGCTCTTACCCGAGCCGGTGGCGCCCACGACCATCACGACGCCGCGCTTGGCCATCGACAGCTCGGCGATCAGCGGCGGCAGATTGAGCTCCTCGGTCGTCGGGATCTTGTCGGCAATCACGCGGAACACGATGCCGACCTTGCCCTGCTGCACGAACGAGCTCACGCGAAAACGCCCGATGCCGGTCGGGTTGATCGCGAAGTTGCACTCTTTGCTCGACTCGAACTCGGCGGCCTGGCGGTCGTTCATGATGGCCCGCACGAGCTCCGCCGTGTGCTGTCCTGTGAGCGGCTGGTTCGACACCGGCAGCACCCGACCGTCGAGCTTGAATGCGGGCGGAAACTCCGCCGTCAGGAAGAGATCGGAGCCCTTCTTGGTCAGAAGAAGGCGCAGCAGATCGTGGACAAAGCGTATGGCCTGATCGCGTTCCATGGTCACCTATCGAGCGCGTGAGCGCGAGATCACGAAGTTTCCCCTCCCCCATCCAAAGCAAGTCGGGGGAGGGGGAAGGGGTGGGGATGGGTCGAGCACCGCCTTCGCGCAAAACCCATCCCCCTCCCAACCTCCTCCTTGAGGGGGGAGGAATTCACTGTTCGCTAGCCGACTTCACTAGCAGACTGCACTAGCCAACAAAGGCCTCCGGCTGCTTGGCATAGGTGCGTGCCTCGCTCACCGCGATGACGTTGCGCCGCACGAGGTCGGTCAGGCACTGATCCAGCGTCTGCATGCCAAACTGGCTGCCGGTCTGGATCATCGAGTACATCTGCGCCACCTTGTTCTCGCGGATCAGATTGCGAATGGCCGGTGTGCCAACCATGATCTCGTGCGCCGCCGCGCGGCCGCTGCCGTCTTTCACCTTGAGCAGCGTTTGCGAGATCACCGCCACCACCGACTCCGAAAGCATCGCGCGCACCATTTCCTTCTCGGCTGCCGGAAACACGTCGACGATCCGGTCGATCGTCTTGGCGGCCGAACTCGTGTGCAGCGTGCCGAACACCAGGTGGCCGGTCTCGGCGGCGGTCAGCGCCAGGCGAATGGTCTCCAGATCGCGCAACTCGCCCACCAGCACCACGTCCGGGTCCTCGCGCAACGCGCTTTTGAGCGCGTTGGCAAAGCTCAGCGTATGCGGCCCGACCTCGCGCTGGTTGATGACGCACTTGCGGCTTTCGTGCACGAACTCGATCGGATCCTCGATCGTCAGCACGTGGCCGTACAAATTGTTGTTCACATGGTCGACCATCGCCGCCAGGGTCGTGCTCTTGCCCGAGCCAGTGGGCCCGGTCACAAGCACCAGGCCCCGCGGCTTGAGCGAAAACTCGGCAAAGGCGCGCGGGCAGCGCAACTCCTCGAGCGAGAGCACGCGCGACGGAATGGTCCGCAGCACCGCGGCCGCACCGCGGTCCTGGTTGAACGCGTTGACGCGAAAGCGCGCCAGGCCGGGCAGGTCGAACGAGAAGTCCACTTCCAGGTTCTCGTCGTAGATCTTGCGCTGGCTGTCGCTCATGATGTCGTAGATCATCCCGTGCACGTCCTTGTGCTCGAGCGGCGGTAAATTGATGCGCCGGACGTCACCATGCACGCGGATCATCGGCGGCAGCCCCGCTGACAGGTGCAGGTCGGATGCCTTGTTCTTGACCGAGAACGCCAGCAGTTCGGAGATATCCATTGGGGACCTTAGTGTCCGGTTGCGGGCTGCACGTTGCAGCCGCGGGCAGGCGGACGGGAAATTCCTGCAAGAATCATGGCCTTGCAGGCATGACCTGAACGATGACTC
>JBIIZX010000090.1:0-9140 GCA_044346055.1 Burkholderiaceae bacterium
GTAAGGCTGCCGCAGCGTGACGGTGACGCGCTCACGCGCCACCGGCATACGACGCGCCAGTTCATTGACCGCGTCTGCCACGGTGGTTGCACCGATGGTCGGCGCCAGGCCGTTGGCCACCAGCGGTACGATCACCAGATCCAGCCGCGTCGGTGAGCCAACCACCGGGGTTTCTGTGCGCGTCAAGGTTGCGCCAAAGCGCTGCTCGGGGTCGACGGTCACCTGCACGCGCAGGCCGCTGCTGGTCCAGGCTGCCGGCAGCACCGCATTGAACGTCTGCAGTTCGTTGTAGCGGACGGTGTCGGGCAGCGAGGCACCCGCCGCGACCACCGGGAGCGTGGCGGGGCCGGTCATGTCGACGGTGCCCAGTGGCGTGGTGCCGTTGAAAGCCGCCAGCCGTACAGTCGGCGCCGCAGTGCCTGCGGTGGCGGTGACGACATAGGCGCGAACGACGGTGCGCTTGCCCGGCACCAGCCGCGCCGCATACACATCGCTCGTCGTCTGCGACAGCACCTGCGCATACTCGAGCGACTCCAGCCGCAAGGTGCAGCCACTGGCCGCGACCACCGAGCCACCATTGACGGCCGGCTGGCTGGCCGACAGCAAGATGACGGTGCCGCAGTTCACGCCATTGGGCACCGTGAAGGTGAGGCTGGTGGTGGTGCGCGCCGTGACCGTCGCGCTGACACCGGCAACCTGCACGCCGCTCACTTCACCGAGGCCACTGCCGTTGACCGTGACGCTGGCGCCCGGGCTGGCCGTATTCGCGGTCGCGTTGGTGACGACGATGCGCGGCGTGATCGTCACGCTGGCGCTGCTTGGCACGCGCACGCCACTGCCCACCAGCGTGATGAGCCCGCTGGCTGCGTTGTTGGGCACGACGACCGTCAACGATGTCGTGCCGCTGCGGCTTGCCACGGTGGCGGAGGCACCGCCCGTGAACTCGATCGCCGTCACGCGATCCAGCGCGGTGCCAGTCACGGTGAGGGTGGCACCCGCCAGCACGGTGCTGGGTGACAGCGCGCTGAAGGAGAGCGGGCTGCCGATCATCAGCTGCTGGCTCGACTGCACGGTGCCGCTGGCAGTTGTCAGCGTGACGAAGTTGCTGGCGGCATTGGCCGGCACGTCGAGCGCCAGCGTGCTGGCCGATTGCGTTGCGATGACCAGCGCCGTCGCACCCAGGCTGGCCTGGGTGACACGGTCGAGGTTGGTCCCGGTCACCGTCAGGCGGCCTGGCGGTGTGAGGGTGGTCGGGCTGATGCTCGTGATGGTGGGCGCCGTGGCAGGCGCTGGCGTCGGCGCTGCTGCGGGGGCAGGCGGCGCGGCAGCGGCCGGGGTCGATGTGGTGCCACCCGAGCCACCGCCGCAGCCGTTCAAGACCAGCGCGGCGGTGGCAGCAGCGGCGCACAACAGCGAGCGCAGCGGAACAGCGTGAGAGGTCGACATGGGTCAGGTGGTCGGCAAACGCGGATCTCGCGACTTGACTCTTGCAGGGCGATCAATCAAGCGCAATGAAGCAAGCGCAATGAACCGAATGCAATGAACCAATGCGAGATGCGCGCCAAGAGCCGACAGGCAGCATCAGATGACCCCGATGCTCCGGGCAGGCACCGCGCACGAGAATCCCTCGCTTGGGCTCGTCCACACGGTCGGCTCAAGTTGGCTCTTGCGCTGCAGCTGAGAGCGTCCGGCTGCTCGGCAAGGGCAGCACGCGAGCGGCGCGATCAGCCGGATGGCCAGTTGACTCCGGCCGCGGCAGCAGAGCGCGCTTGTCGCAGTCGGTCGGCAAGGTCGGTCAGGAAGTCAGTCGGCGCAGAGGTGGTCCTCCAGCTCGCAGTCTTCACTGCGTGGTTCTGCTCGATGAAGGACGTGCTGTCGGCCGAGGTTCCACTTCGATTCGCGACAGGTCTCATGACCTGGTGCAAGCCTGCTTGCAGGCTCACGAAACCGCGCATGCCGCTGTGTCTGTACCACCGCGCAGATTGGCTGCGTTCGCTCGCCCCTGTCGTCCAGGACAAGCATCCGCGTCTCGTTTGACCAATACCAATACGCTCGGTCGTTTTGCTGCCAGATTGACCCCATAAGCACTGAAGATGGGCCGCCACACCCGACCGACGGCCTCGACGAGGGGCGGCGCATGGACTCACGCGCACTACTGGCATCGACACCAGCTGTCGACGCGGCGATTGCGCGCGTGATCAATGCCGAAGCCGCCGCCCGCGCCAGCGTGCGGCATTGCCAGCAGCAGGCTGAAGCTCTGGTGCGCGCCGCCGAGGCTCGCGCGCGCGCCATCGCCGAGCGTGCCGCCCATCGCACTGCCCGCGTGCACGAGGCCAGCGACCGCCTGCTCGCGGCGCGCATGGCACGTGTGGACGCCGAACGTAGCGCGCTTGCCACCGCCAAGCCCGACCGCGTTGCCGACACTGCGGTCATGGCGATGGCGATCGAACGCCTGGCCGACGAGCTGACAGGGAGCGCGTGATGCGCGCTGCAATCGCCTCCACGCGGCCCCGGATAGCGACTGGTGGCGCTGAGCCACACGGCGCTCCCCATGCGCAGTCCCGATGAGTGGCGTCGACCTCGAATACGGCTATGCGCGCGTCGCTGCGCGCCTGGGCCAGCGCCCCGCAGACCGCCTGTGGTCGCAGTTGCACTCAGCGCGCTCGGTGCCGGCGCTACTGGAGGTGCTGCGCGCCTCGAGTTCGGCACCGCTGGCCACCGGTATCGCCGCCGATGCCGGGCTCGTCGAGCTCGAGCTCGCGTGGCGCCAGCAACTTCGCACGCGCATTGACGAAGCCGCCCGCTGGGCACCTGCCCGCTGGCAGACGGCGCTGCGCGCACTGGCCGACCTGCCCGACCTGCCAGCGGTCGTTCATCTGGTAACCGGCGGCGCCCCCCTCGCGTGGATGCGCATCGACCCGCATCTGGCGGCATGGGCGATCGAGCCCGCCGCAGCACGCGAGCGCGCCTTGTGCAGCGGCCACTGGGCCTGGGTGACCGTGAGCCTGAGGACTGCACCCGCTGCGCGACGCGCGTCCATGGTCGATCACTTGCACCCGGCGCTTGGCGCCTGGGTCGCGCGCTGGCGCCACACCTGGCCCGCGTGCAGCGCCGACGAGCGCGAGCATCTCGAGCAACTGATCCAGCTGGTTGATGCACACATCGCGCGCTTTGGCTGCCTTTCGGTCGAGGACACTGCAGGCGCGCGCGCGGCGTTGGCGGCGAAGGCGCGCGTCCTGCTGCGGCGCGCCCCCGCCGAGCCGGCTGCCCTGGTCGCGTGGCTGCTGCTGACAGCACTCGACATCGAACGCCTGCGTGGTGAGTTCTCGCTGCGTGCCGCCTGGCCGCAAGAGGCCATCGCATGATCCGTCCCGAGCCCGCCCGCTGGTTCGAGATCGTCGTTGCGCGAGATGACGCGTTCGTGGCGCTGGAAGCCATGGCAGCGGCCGCCTGCGTCGAGGTCGAATGGCACACCGCGCCGCTGGCCGGCCCGTCCGGCGGCGTGCAGGGCGACCTGCTGAAGGACATCACCACTCTGACGCGCACCTATCGCGCCTACTGGCCGCCGCCGGCGCATCGTCTAGATGCAGAACGGCGCGCCCCCGCCGATGTGCTGGCCACCGCAACGCAGGCGCTGAAGGACTGGGCGGCTGCGGCCGAACCGCTGATCCGCGCCCTGCAGCAGGCCGAGGCTGCCATGGGAGAACTGTCGATGACGCAGGCCGCGTTGAAGGAACTGGCCTCCACGCCGATCGACGTCAGCGCACTGGCGCGCGCCGATCATGGCGTGACCGCGGCGCTGTTCGCGCTCCCGGTGGACGTCGCGCTCGACATTCCTGACGCGTTGCTGGCGCGCTCCGGGGTGGTCGGCTCCGAGCGGTTGATCGTGGCCGTCGGTCCGGCCGACGCCATCGAGTCCACGGCGCAGCGCGTGGCCGAACTCAATGGTCGCCGCGCGCGCTTGCCCGACTGGCTCGAGCCCACGGTGGCGGCCAACCTGACCAAGGTGGGTGAACGGCTCGCCGCGCAGCATGAGGTGGCCATACGGCTGCGCACGGAACTCGACGCCCTGTCGGCTGCGCGCGGCGTGCCGCGGGCGCTGGGCGAGATCGCGCGCGCCACCTGGTGCGTCGAACATGGCGGCGCGATCGACGACGGCGAGGTGTTCGCGCGCATTACCGGCTGGAGCATCGATCCGGCCGCCCTGATCCGTGCGATCGAGCAGTCGGGCACGCGCGTGATCGTCGAGTGGCCGCGCGCCCCGCGCGGCGCCCGCGCGCCGATGATCCTGCGCAATCCGTGGTGGGCGCGCCCCTTCGAGGTTTTCACGCGGCTGGTCGGCATGCCCGGTGAGTCCGGCGCCGATCCCAGCGTTCTGCTGGCCTTCGCGGTGCCACTCATCTTCGGCTACATGTTCGGCGACGTCGGCCAGGGCCTGGTGCTGGTGATCGCTGGCTTGCTTCTGCGCAACCGGATGCCGGTGCTGCGGCTGCTGGTGCCGGGCGGGCTGGCGGCAATGGCCTTCGGCGTGGTGTTCGGCAGCGTGTTCTCGCTCGAAGGCGTGATTCATCCGCTTTGGGTGGCGCCGCTCGAGCGCCCGCTGCCGGTGCTGATGGCGCCCATCGCCGGTGGCGCCGTCCTGCTGCTGCTGGGCCTGCTGCTGGACGGCCTGCAGGCCTGGTGGCAGCGCGAGACGCTGCATTGGGCGCGCGAGGAACTGCCGGTGATCCTCGTGTACTCGGGCATCGCGCTGGCCATTTTTCATCCGGCCGGCCCATGGCTGGCAGTGGCCGGTGTGGTGCTGGCCGTGCTGGCCGCAACACTGCACGCGGGCCGACTGCTACCGGCGCTGGGTGCGCTCGGTGGGCTGTTCGAGCACACGGTGCAGTTGCTCATCAACACCTTGTCGTTCGCCCGCGTGGGCGCCTTCGCCCTCGCGCATGCGGGCCTGTCATCGGCCGTCGTGGCGCTGGCCGACGCCGTCTCCAGCCCGGCTCTGCACGTGCTGGCGCTTGTTCTTGGCAACGTGCTGATCGTGCTGATCGAGGGCTTGGTGGTGTCGATCCAGACCACCCGGCTGGTGCTGTTCGAGTTCTTCACCCGCTTTTTCAAGGCCGAGGGGCGCGAGTTCCGGCCGCTCGCGCCGCCGCCGGTCACCCAATGAATCCACCAGGAGAACCACGATGCGTCGCTTCGCCCTTCCGATGATCCTGATCGCCGTCACCGCCGTGCTGGCGGCGGTCGGCACCGTGCTGTTCGCGTTGCCAGGCGCAGCACTCGCCCAGGGCGCGGCACGCCCCGCGCTGCCGCCCGAAGTGTGGACCTGGGGCCTGGTGGCCGCGGCGCTGGCAACCGGACTGTCGTCGCTCGCGGGCGGCTATGCGGTGGCCAAACTTGGGACCGCCGCAGTGGGCACACTGGCCGAGAAGCCCGACATGTTCGGACGCCTGCTGATCTTCGTCGGGCTCGCCGAAGGCATCGCGATTTACGGCGTGATCATTTCGATCCTGATCCTGAACCGGCTGACATGAGGCGGCCGTGAGCGGTGCGATCGTCTACGTGGGAGACGCCATCACCAGCGCCGGCCTGCGCCTGGCCGGCGTGCAGTGCGTGGAGGCGCCCGCCGGCACCGAAGCCGCCGCCGTGCAGGCGGTTGCGCCGGGTGCGGCTCTGCTTCTGCTGTCACGCGCCGTCGCCGCTGCGCTGCCACGCGCGCTGCTGGATAACTTTCTGGCCGCCGGACGGCCGCTGGTGACCATCGTGCCCGACGCTGGGCCGCCGCTCATGTCGGAGCCGGCCGAGCGCGCGCGCATGCAACTGGGGATCGAGCGATGAACCTCGCTCAGCGCACCGAAGCACTGCTGGCCATGGTGCAGCGCTATCGCGAGGACCGCTGCCGCGCCCTGCTCGAACCAGCGCAGGCGCAGGCACAGGCGCTCGTGAAGGCTGCATTGGCCGACAGCCACCGGCGCGTGCGCACGGCGCTGCTCGAGCAGCGCAAACGCGTGGGCGCGGCGCTGGCCAGCGCCAATGCCGCGTTGCAGACCGAACGGCGGCTGCAAACGCATCGCTACTCGGTGCAGTGGCTCGAACAGGCCTGGCCGCAACTGCGCGCCGCGCTGCTGGCCCGGTGGCGTGACCCCGTCACCCGCCGGCGCTGGATCCGGCATCACATCTGCGCCGCGCATGCGTCGCTGCCGGCGTCGACCACCGCCTGGACGCTGCTGCACGGGCCCGACTGGACCGAGGCCGACACCACAACAGCGCGCGCCGCCACCCAGGCGCTCCGCATTGCCTCTCTGCAGACGCGCGACGATGCCGGCATCGTCGCGGGCTTTTGCGTGCAGTGCGGCCATAACGCCTTCGACGCCAGCCTGGACGGCCTGCTGGCCGAGCGCGCACTGCTCGAAGGCCGACTGCTGCAACAGCTGGAAGAACCACAATGACCGAGCACCGCGCGCGCGCACGCGTCACCTGGATCAGCGGCCCTGTGCTGCACGCCCGCACCGAAGGCTCGTTCCGGCTGCGCGAGGCGATCCGCGTCGGCCCCGCAGAATTGCTGGGCGAGGTGATCCGGATCGAGAACGACGAGATCGTCTGTCAGGTCTATGAGGACACGACCGGACTCATGCCCGGCGTTCCCGTCGAGGGGACCGGCGCGCTGCTCGGCATCCGTGTTGGTCCCGCCCTGCTCGGCAGGATCTTCGACGGCCTCATGCGACCGCTGCAGGGCACCGGCTCGCGCATCGCCCCCGGCATGCAGGCGCCGCCGCGGGCAAGGCTCCAGTTCACGCCGAGCGTCTCCCCCGGCGACACTCTCGCTCCGGGCCACCCGTTCGGACGCCTGCAACCGGGCCAAGGGCGAGAGCAGCTTGCGCTGGCCGCGCCCACTGTCGGTGGGCTTGTGCGCACCGTCCAGCCCGCCGGTGAGTACAGCGACGACGCGACGCTGGTGACACTGGTGGACGCCGACGGCGCCGAGCACGCGCTCGCGATGTCGCACTTCTGGCCGGTGCGAACGACGCGACCGGTGCTGGCGCGCCTGCCGTCCGACGAGCCGCTGGTGACCGGGCAGCGCGGCCTCGACTCGCTGTTCCCGGTGGCGCTGGGCGGCAAGGGCGCGATCCCGGGCGGCTTCGGCACCGGCAAGACCATCCTGCTGGAGAGCCTTGCCAAAGGCTGCAACGCCGACGTCATCGTCTACCTCGGCTGCGGCGAGCGCGGCAACGAGTTGGCCGGCGTGCTCGAGGAGTTTCCGCAGCTGGAAGACCCGCGGACCGGGCGCGCGCTGATGGAGCGCACCGTGATCATCGCCAACACCTCCAACATGCCGGTGGCAGCGCGCGAGGCGAGCATCTACAGCGCGGTCACGGTTGCGGAGTTTTTCCGCGACCAGGGCCTGCACGTGGCGCTGATGGCCGACTCCACCAGCCGCTGGGCCGAGGCGCTGCGCGAGGTGTCCAGCCGCTTCGGTGAACTGCCGGGCGAAGGTGGCTATCCGACCTACCTGTCGAGCCGCATTGCCGACTTCTACGAGCGCGCCGCCAAGGTGCGCACGCTGGCCGGCAGCATCGGCTCGGTCACTCTCCTGGGCTCGATCAGCCCACCGTCGGGCGATTTTTCCGAGCCGGTCACCAGCCACACCAAGCGCTACGTGAGGAGCTACTGGGCGCTCGACCCCAAGCGCGCGCAGGCTCGCTTCTATCCGGCGGTCAATCCCTTGCAGTCGTACTCGGAAGACTCGCTCGACATGGCGTCCTGGTGGCAGGAGGTCTACGCATCGGTGCCCACCGCGCGTGCACGCCGCGCCAGCGGCACCAACGAGTGGCTGGAACTGCGGCGGCAGCTGCTGACACTGCTCGACGAGCAGGCGCGGCTGGAACGCATGGCCCGCATCATCGGCAAGGACGCACTGCCGGCGCGGCAGCGTCTGGCGCTGGCCTGTGCCGAGCTGGCCAACGAGGCACTGCTGCGGCAGTCGGCCTTCTCGCCGGTGGACCATTATTGCGGCCCGCAGCGGCAGGCCTGCATGCTGCGGCTGCTGATCCGCTTCTTTGAACTCGCCGAAGCCGCCACCGCGCGCGGCGTGGTGCCCGAGCAAATTACAGGAATGTCGGTGATGCGCCCGCTGGCGCGCATGGGCGAGGACATCGGCGAGCAGGAGCTCGACCGCTTTGCCGCGCTGGAAGCGCGCGTGGAAGCGGAGTTCGCGACGCTTGCCAACTCGGTGGAGAGCCTGTGAAAAAATGGTCGCGAGCGGCCATAGGTCGCGCCGAGCAGCGGACCCGTACAGCGTGGTACGGCGAGCAGCGCAGCCGCAAGATCGGGTCGCGCAGTAGATTTTTTCACAGGCTCGGAGGCCGCTGATGCAGCCTAGGGTCACCGTGCACGATGCCGCGGTCAAACTGGACGGGCCGCTCCTGTTCCTGCGGCGCACGCTCGAGGTCGGCTTGAACGAGGCGGTCGAAGTCATCGGCACCGACGGCCGGCCGCGGCTGGGCCGGGTCGTGACGATCGACGAAGGCCTGATCACCATCGAGATGCTGGAGCCTTCGGCAGGTCTAGCGCTGGCCGACACGGTGGTGCGCTTTCGGGGCGCGCCGGTGGAGTTCGGTGTCGGCCCAGGCCTGCTGGGGCGCGTCTTCAACGGTGTGGGTCAGGTGATCGACGGCGGGCCACCCGTGGCGGTGCGCAGCACACGCCGCGTCGACGGCCTGCCACTGAACCCGGTGGCGCGCGCCACGCCGCGCGCTTTCATCGAGACCGGCCTCAGTGCGGTCGATCTCATGAACAGTCTGGTGCGCGGGCAGAAGCTGCCGATTTTCTCTGGCGGCGGCCTGCCGCACGACCGAATCGCGGTGGAGATCGCCGGCCACGCGCGGCTGCGCGGTGCCCAGGCGAGCGAGTTTGCCATCGTGTTCGCCGGCATCGGCGTGCCATACACGACGGCGGAGTTCTTCCGCCGCTCGCTCGAGCAGAGCGGCGCTCTAGCCCGGATATTTCACCAGTATGAGGTCAGCGGCCACGTGCTTACGCGCGTCGTCAGAGGAGAACGAAGCCTGCAGACAACCGAGGATCGCCGATGCCAAAGTGTACGCAAGACAAGATCGACTTCGGCCGCCTGGGTCGTCGCGTCATCG
>JBIIZX010000091.1:0-9133 GCA_044346055.1 Burkholderiaceae bacterium
CGCCAGCCGATGCGCGTTGCCATGGCGCTGGTGTCCACCATGGTGTTTCTCGGCGGCATCTACGGCCTGCTGGGCGTGCACTTCATCGCCGCCTTCCAGGTGCTGATCTACGTCGGCGCGGTGATGGTGTTCATGGTCTACGTGATCATGCTGCTCGAGGTGCGCACCAGCTACACGCACTATTTCTCGCGCCTGTCGCTGCCCGGCGCGCTGGCCGGCGCGGCGCTACTCGGGCTGCTGGGCCTGGGCGTGTGGCGCGGCGCCTATGCGCCGGCCGAACTGGCCACTGGCACCGCGTTCACGCTGAAATCGTTCTCGGCCACGTTTTTGTCCGAGTACTGGCTGCACTTCGAGCTGACCTCCGTGCTGCTGCTGGCCGCCGTGGTGGCGGCACTGGCGGTGATCAAGGCGCCGCGCGTGCAAGAGGGCAAGGACGCCGCCGCGCCGGGCGGCCGGGCAAAGGACCAACCGGAGCAGGGTCCTTCGGCGCAGTCTGCATTGGGCAAGGGCGCATTGGGCAAGGACGCGTCGGGCAAGGAAGCGACGACGGACGCAGCGACGCAGGCGCCCGTGACCGTGGAGGCCGTGCATGGATAAGTCCCAGGTCCTGCTGGTGCTCGCCGCGGCGATGTTCACGCTCGGCTTCATCGGTGTCGTGGTCCGGCGCAACCTGCTGGTGGTGCTGATGTGCATGGAACTGATGCTCAACGGCGCCAATTTGAGCCTGGTCACCTTCGCGCAACTGACCGGCAACGTGGCCGGCGCCGTGCTGGTGTTCCTGATCTTCGTGGTTGCCGCCGCCGAGATCGCCATCGCCATTCCGATCGTGCTCCTGCTGGTGCGTCACAAGCACACGCTGGATCTGGGCGCGTATACGGACTTGAAGGGCTAGCGATGCGTCTATCGCCCAGGCAAGCGGTGTGTCATCCCCGCGCAAGCGGGGATCCACGCCACCCTGCGATGCCCCATTGGGTTCCCGCTTGCGCGGGAACGACACCCGATGGAGCACGGGGCAGCGTATGAAACTTGCCCTCATCGCCCTCTTGCCGCTCGCGGGCTTTCTCATCAATGCCCTGCTCGGCCATCGACTGGGCAAGCGCTGGGTCGGGATCATTGCCTGTGCGCTGCCGCTGGCTGCCTTCGCGCTGACGCTGCGCGCAACCGCCGAGCTGCTGTCGGTTGACGCGCCTCTGGTTGAGCCGCTCTACACCTGGGCCCGCATCGGCACGGCCGTCTTTTCCATCGACTTCTACTTCGACCGCCTGACCGCCGTGATGACGCTGGTGGTCACCGGTGTCGGCTCGCTGATCCACATCTACTCCACCGGCTACATGCACGAGGAGGACGAACGCGGCTACGCGCGCTACTTCGCCTACCTGAATCTGTTCCTGTTCTTCATGCTGCTGCTGGTGCTGGGCCGCTCGCTGCTGGTGCTGTTTGTCGGCTGGGAGGGCGTGGGGCTAGCCTCGTATCTGTTGATCGGCTTCTGGTTCCAGGACCCGGAGAAAGCTGCCGCGGGCAATAAGGCGTTCATCGTCAATCGCATTGGTGATGCCGGCTTCCTGCTCGGCATGTTCCTGCTGTACATGCTCACCGGCACGCTCGACATGGACCGTATCAACGCGCTCTTCGTCACGCCGGCGCCGGCGCTGGTGGCGCTGGCCAGTGTGGTCGGTGTGCTGCTGTTCATCGGCGCCTGCGGCAAGTCGGCGCAGATCCCGCTGTACGTTTGGCTGCCCGATGCGATGGCCGGCCCCACACCGGTCAGTGCGCTGATCCATGCCGCGACCATGGTCACGGCCGGCGTGTACCTGCTGGCGCGCATGCATGGGGTGTACGAGCACGCGCCGCAGGCCGGCGCGCTGGTGGCGACCATCGGCGTCACCACCGCGTTCTTCGCAGCGACCATCGCCACGGTGCAGACCGATATCAAGAAGGTGCTTGCGTACTCGACCATCTCGCAGCTCGGCCTGATGTTCGTCGCCGCCGGCGTGGGCGCCTATGCGGTGGCGATCTTCCACGTGGTGACGCACGCGTTCTTCAAGGCCTGCCTGTTCCTGGGCGCTGGCAGCGTCATTCACGCGCTGGGCGGCGAGCAGGACGTGCGCAAGATGGGCGGGCTGGCGCGCCGCATTCCACTCACCTTCGTCACCTTTGCCATCGCCACGGCGGCGATTGCCGGCATCCCGTCGCTGGCCGGCTTCTTTTCCAAGGACGAGATCCTGTGGTTTGCCTACGCCAGCCCGCGCGGCGGCTCGCCGCTGCTCTGGGCCATGGCCTCGCTCACCGCGCTGCTCACCGCGTACTACATGTTCCGTCTGCTCTGGCTCACCTTCTTCGGCCGCAGCCGCATGAGCGCCGAGGTCGACCACCATGTGCACGAGAGCCCGTGGTCGATGACCGGCGTGCTGCTGGTGTTGGCGCTGCTCTCAGCCGTCGGCGGCTTCATCGGCGTGCCGCACTTTCTCGCCGGCACCTGGCCGCTGCCCGTCGTGGACGAGCGACTGCATCACATCGAGCAACTCTTGATCGCGGTCGCGGTGCTGATCGGCTTTGCCGGCCTGGCGCTGGCGGCCCTGTTCTTCAGCGACGGCGCGCGCCGCGCGGCGCGACTGCAGCCGGCGCTGGCCCCGGCGCACCGCGTCTTGAGCGGCAAGTACTTCATCGACGAGCTGTACGAGCGCCTGTTCAATCGCCCCCTGCTGTGGCTGTCGGAGCGGGTGTTCCTGAACCTAGGCGATAAACGCCTGCTCGACGGCACGCTCGATGGCCTGGCGGGGCTGGCGCTGCGCGCGGCCGGGCGGCTCGGCCGCATCCAGACCGGCAACCTGCACCTGTACGCCTTGCTCGTGCTGCTGGGGCTGGTCTTCATGCTCGCCTGGGGCTGGCGCCATGCATGACGCCAGCAACCTCAATCCAATGCTCGCGCTGGCGTTGAACCTGCTGCTGTGGCTGCCGCTGGCCGGCATGCTGCTGCTCGCGCTGCCGCGCACGCTGATACGCAGCGACGCGGCGGTGCGCGTCTTCACCCTGGCCGTGCTGCTGCTGCAGTTCGTGCTCAACGTGGTGCTCTATGTGCAGTTCGACTCGCACGCGACCGGGCTGCAGTTCGCTACCCGGCTGCCGTGGATCGAGGCCTGGGGCGTGTTCTACATCGTCGGCCTCGATGGCTACAACCTGCTGCTCGTGCTGCTCACCACCTTCCTCGGGCCGCTGGTGGTGGCTGGCGCCTGGACCGCCATCAAGACCGAGGTGCGGCTGTTCCATGCGATGGTGCTGGCGATCCAGTTCGCCATGCTCGGCACCTTCCTCGCACAGGATCTGTTCCTGTTCTATGTCTTCTGGGAGGCGATGCTGATCCCGATGTTCCTGATCATCGGCATCTGGGGCGGGGCGCGCCGCATCTACGCCACGCTCAAGTTCGTGCTGTACACGGCAGCCGGCAGCATCCTCATGCTGGCTGCGCTCATCTACCTGGTGTGGTCGGTCAAGAGCGCCGGCGGCAGCGTGGGCAGCAGCGCGAGCTTTGCCTTTGCCGACCTGCTGCAGGCGCGCCTGCCGCTCGATGTGCAACTGGTGCTGCTGGCGGCCTTTGGCCTGAGCTTCGCGATCAAGGTGCCGATGGTGCCGCTGCACACCTGGCTGCCCGACGCCCATGTGGAAGCACCCACCGCCGGCAGCGTGATCCTGGCCGGCGTGCTGCTCAAAATGGGGACCTACGGCTTCATGAAGCTCGGCTTTCCGCTGTTTCCGGAAGCCACGCGCCTGCTGGCGCCAGCCATCATGGCGCTGGCCGTGCTCTCGATCGTCTACGGCGCCTGCCTCGCGCTGGTGCAGACCGATATCAAGAAGATCATCGCCTACTCATCGATCAGCCATCTTGGCTACGTGATGCTCGGGCTCATCAGCCTCGATCTCATCGGCATCCAGGGCGCGATCATGCAGATGGTGAGCCACGGCCTGGTGGCAGGGGGGCTGTTCATGCTGGTCGGCATGCTCTACGAGCGCTGCCACACGCGCGAGCTGGCCGCCTATGGCGGACTGGCCAAGCTGTCGCCGGTGTTTGCACTGTTCTTCACGCTGCTGACGCTGGCCTCGATCGGCCTGCCGGCCACCAGCGGCTTCACCGGCGAGTTCATGGTGCTGCTCGGCGCCTTCTGCGGCAGCTGGGCCACTTACCAGCAAGGCAGCATGCTGCCGCTGGCACTGGCGGCAACGGCGGTCAGCGGCGTGGTGCTGGGCGCGCTGTACATGCTGTGGTTTGCGCAGCGCCTGCTCTTTGGCGCCGCCCGTGCGCCCGATTGGCCGCAGGCCACGCTCGCCGACCTTGGGCTGCGTGAGCGCGCCATCCTCGTCACGCTGCTGGCCGCCGTGTTCTGGCTTGACCTGGCGCCCGATGAGCCGCTGCGCAAGACCGAGATGGCCGCGCGCCAGTACCAGAAGCTGGTGCAGGGAACTACGGCCAAGGTCGCGGTGAGCCAAGGTGCAGTGGGTGCAGCAGGGGCTGCACCGGCAGTTGACGCAACCGTGCAGGCGATAGCCAGTGCACCGGCGGGGCCACGATGAACTGGAACGCGGTGCTGCTTGCAATGCTGCCCGAGCACCTGCTGCTGGCAGGCATTGTCACGCTGCTGGTGCTGTCGCTCATTGGCGGGCGCGCCAACCATGCGGGCTTGCCGGTCGCACTGGTGACGCTGTTGGCGGCGACGTTGGCCGCGCTGGCGTTGCATGCCGGCGGCACCACGCTCTCGCCCTTTGCCGGCCAGTTCTCGCTCACGCCGCAGGCGGCGCTGGCCAAGGCGCTGCTGCTGGCGCTGGCGGCACCGGTGCTGCTGCTGTCGCGCGAGCAGTTTGCCGATGACCTGCGCTTTTACGTGTTGCTGCTGTCGTCGCTGTACGGCATCGGCCTGATGCTGTCGGCCGACAGCTTCCTCACGCTGTTTCTCGGTCTGGAGCTGATGTCGCTGCCGGTGTACACGCTGGTGCTGCTGGCCTTTCGCCGGCCCGATGCGGCCGAGGCGGCACTGAAGTACCTCGTGCTCGGCGGTGCGGCCACCGCCACCTTTCTGATGGGCGTGTCGCTGCTGTTTGGTGGCACGGGCAGCCTGGGGCTGGACGCCTTCGCACTGGGCCTCAAGTCCCCCGGCATCCTGAACGGCACCGGCATCGCGCTGATCATCGCCGCGTTTTTCCTCAAGGCAGCGGTGGTGCCGTTTCACGCCTGGGCGCCCGATGCCTACGAGGGCGCCACCGTGCCGGTGACCGCCTACATGGCCACGCTCGTCAAGGCAGCGGTGTTGCTGGCGGCAGTGCGCGTGTTTGGCACGGCGCAGTTGTCGCCGCTCTTGGCGGGCCTGGTGATCTGGCTGCCGCTGGCCTCGATCGTGTGGGGCAACCTGGCAGCCATCCGGCAGTCGAGCTTCCGCCGCATGATTGCCTACTCTTCGATCGCCCACGCCGGCTATCTATTCCTGGTATTTCTCGGTGCACCGGCCGGGCGCTTCCAGGCCGTGGCGTTCTATGTCGCCGCCTATGGGCTGGCCAACCTGCTCGCGTTTGCGGCGCTGCCTGGTGCCACCAGAGACAAACGCGTCGAGCACAGCGCAGGCGATGCAGTGGCAGACGACATCCGCGCAGACAGCATGGCAACGCTCAAGGGGCTGTATCAGCGCGCGCCGTTTGCCGCACTCATGCTCGGGCTGGCGATGCTCTCGCTGGCCGGCATTCCGCCGCTGCCGGGCTTTGCCGCCAAGTTCCTCATCTTCCGCAACCTGATGGAAGCCGGCTACGCGCTGTTGGCGGTGGGCGGGCTGGTCGGCAGCTACCTCGGCATCTACTTCTACTTGCGGGCGATTCAATACGCCTTCATGTCGGCGCCACTTGCTGGCGACCTCCCCGCGGCAACCGTTGGCGCGTCAGCGCCGAGCGTGGTGAGCACCAGTGCCGCCGCGCTCATCGCCGCACTACTGTGCCTCTTGCCCGTGACCTTGCTGATGCTGTTTCCCGGCGCGCTCCTGGCGCGCCTGTAAGGGTCGATCATGAAAACTGCCGTTCCCTCACCGCAACTTGCGCATCACCCCTTTGTTGCCGGCCTGCCCTCGCGCCTGGTCGAAGAACTCGCGCCGCTGGCGCGCGCCATGCGCTTCGAGCCCAACCAGGTCATCTTCCGCGAGGGCGAGGAGTGCCACGACTTTTTCCTGGTGGTGGGCGGGCGCGTCGCGCTGGAGATCCTGTCGGGCGGCGCGCCGCTGCGCGTGCAGACCGTGAGTGCCGGCGACGAGTTCGGCTGGTCGGCCGTGCTCATGGGCCGCGGCAAACACTTCCAGGCACGCGCGCTCGATACGGTGGATGCCATCGCCTTCGACGGCCTGCAGGTCATGGCCCTGTGTCGCGAGGACACGGCACTCGGCTTCGAGTTCATGCACCGCCTGCTCGGCGTGGTGTCCGAGCGCCTGCAGGCCACGCGGCTGCAACTGCTCGACATGTATTGGCCGGTGGCGAAGAAGGCGGGCGCGTAGCCGAGCGCGTGCCGGTGCGCCGCGTGTGGCTGACTGGGCAGTGACGCCGCCATAAAGCGGACGGGCTGTGTGGCTGAGTACGACCCGTTGCCGTCGGCCGGTCCGTCGAGTGGCACTGATCGAAAGCGGACTCGTCGAGCCACTGCTCCGCAACTGCATCAGTCGCTTCTTCACCGGCACCTCTTTCGTTGCGACCGGTGCGCCTCCCGATCTCGCGATCACCCTCTTCTCCGGGTCGGTTCGGCAAGGTACATTCTCTCAATCTCTCAACATCTCAAGGCGGTGTAGGAGTGGCAAGACAAAGATCGCAGCAACCCCTCAACTCGCAAATGGGGACAAGAGCCAAGGCCAGGCGAGCCACGACGGCCGCTGAGAGCGGGCATGACGCTGCCGGGCGCACGTCCACGGTCGCGCCAAAGCCCCGTCAGATTCATAAGGCAGGCGAGGTCAATATCTCGGCCTACTTTCCAGCCGAGGTGAAGGCGTCCCTGCGCATGGTCCAGGCAAAGACGGGATACAACGTAAAGGATTGCCTGGCGGAAGCGCTGCGCGATCTGTTCAGGAAGCACAACGTGCCCGTCTCCATCGAGCTGAGCGAAGGTCGTTGATATGGCCGAGGTAAAGGAAGGCTTGCCGATCACTCCCGCTGTTGTCCAGTGGGCGCGTGAGCGTGCGGGCTATTCCATGGACGATGCCGTCCGTCACTTCAAGAAGATCGCAGCGTGGGAAGCAGGTGAAGCGCTGCCGACCTATGTCCAGTTGGAACAGATGGCAGAGCGGTTCAAGATCCCCGTCGCCGTCTTCTTCTTCCCGAAGCCGCCCGCCGTGGCGCCGATCGAGCAGTCTTTCCGCACGCTCACAGACGCAGCCTTCGCCACCATACCGCGCACGGTGCGCTTCTTCTTGCGCCGTGGCCTGGCGATGCAGATCAACCTGGCCGAGCTGAACGACTCCAAGAACCCTGCAGGCCGCGTGATTTCGCGCGATCTCAAGCCGTCGACGAGCACGTCCCTGGACAAGATCGCTGCACAGGTGCGCGACTACCTCGGCGTGAGCCTCGACGAGCAAGCGAGCTGGAAGAGCATCGACGAGGCCTTGGAGAGGTGGCGCGAGGTGTTCGCGGCGAAGGCCGGCGTATATGTCTTCAAGGACGCCTTCCGCGCTCCCAACTACTTTGGCTTCTGTCTGTACGACGACGAATTTCCAGTCATCTACATAAACAACAGCTCGACGAAGACGCGTCAGATTTTTACGCTCTTCCACGAGCTGGGGCACTTGCTCTTTCACACGAGCGGCATCGACATGCTCGATGACCACTTCATCGAACAGTTGGGCGGCGCGGAGCAGAAGATCGAGATCATCTGCAACGGCCTGGCCGCTCGCGTCCTGGTGCCCGACGACGTGCTCGACAAGATGCTCATGGGCGGCAACGTTGGTCGGCCGCTCGCAAGCCAGCTCGCCAGCCATTTTCAGCGTGAACCGCGAGGTGATCTACCGGAAGTTCCTCGATCGTGGCCAGATCGACGCCGACGAATACGGTGCGGCCGCGAAGGAGTGGGCCGCACAAGTGAAAGGCAAGGACGAAGAATCGTCAGGCAATTACTACAACAGCCAACGCGCCTACCTGGGGCAACGCTATATCGATCTAGCCTTCACGAGGTACTACCAGCACCGATTTGACCGTGGCCGGCTCGCCGAGTACCTGAACTTGAAGCCGAAGAACTCGCCGACCTTCGCAGAGAAATTCGCGGGGAGAGGCCTTTGATGTACGTGCTGGACACGAACGTCATCTCCAACTTGCACAAGAACTACTACCGCAAGCGCTTCGTCTCGCTGTGGAAGGCGTTCGATCAGCTCGTTGCAGAGGGCAAAATCACGTCGACGCGTGAGGCCCATCACGAGCTGCACGATGGCGTGCCGGGCGCCGATACTGAATGGGCCAATGCCAATGAAAAGCTCTTCGCGACACCCGACGCGAAGGAGGGCGCCTTCGTTGGGAAGATCTACTCGGTGCCGCACTTCCAGGCCAACATCGAGAAGCAGAAGCTCTTCAAGGGTGGCCGCAACGCGGACGCGTTCATCGTTGCCCGCGCCTAATCCATCGGCGGCACTGTTGTGACGATGGAACGGCTCAAGCCAAACGCCGTCAAGGTGCCCAACATCTGCGAGCACTTCAAGATTCCATACCTCTACCTTGAACGCTTCATGGAGAGCGAAGGCTGGGAGTTCTGAGCAGTAGGTAGCTGCACAGCAGATGGTCGTCTACGTCCGCAAATGGCCGAGGCTGTGTGAAAACCGGGACGACACTGCTTGT
This sequence comes from Burkholderiaceae bacterium, assembly GCA_044346055.1. GTDB lineage: Bacteria > Pseudomonadota > Gammaproteobacteria > Burkholderiales > Burkholderiaceae_F > JALHMQ01. The sequence continues at coordinate 8,833 of JBIIZX010000091.1, forward strand.
TGGTCATGCTGTTATCGCCCGACAAGCTCCATGCGGTGAGCGCGAGCGCAAGCAGGCTTACGCCTGCATCGTCTCGATCAGCTTTGTAGTGCCCAGGATCGCCATCATTCGCTTCATGTTGTAGGCCAGCACCTGCAAGCTCATTTCCGTTCGCACTTTCGGCAGCGTCTTCGTCAGAAAGTGCGTCGCTCCCATCCAAGCCTTTAGCCCGGATATTTCACCAGTATGAGGTCAGCGGCCACGTGCTTACGCGCGTTGTCAGAGGAGAACGAGGCCTGCAGACAACCGAGGATCGCCGATG
>JBIIZX010000514.1:0-2697 GCA_044346055.1 Burkholderiaceae bacterium
AATGGCCCATAGCCGCGCAAGGCCATGCGGCTCGACGATCAGGAAAAACACGATCAGGGCGCCGAAGATCATGAACTCGATGTGCGACAGCAGCGCGGTCGACACCTCGATCCCGACCCAGCCCGGCAACTGGTTCAGGATGAGCGGCAGCATCACGATGAAGGCGGCACCGAAAAAGCTGCCGAGCAGCGACCCCATGCCGCCGATGATGATCATGAACAGCAGGTTGAAGCTGACGTTGATGTTGAACGCCAGCGGCTCCCACGCGCCCAGGTGGATGAAGCCCCAAAGCGCGCCGGCAATGCCAGCGTAAAAAGAGCACACAGCGAAGGCCGACAGCTTGGCCCAGCCAGCGCGGATGCCGATCACCTCGGCCGCAACGTCCATGTCGCGGATCGCCATCCAGGAGCGGCCGATCGCCGAGCGCACCAGGTTCTTCGCCACCACCGTGAGCACCACCACGACTGCGAGCACGAACCAGTACTTGTCGACCGGTCGGTCGATCACCCAGCCGAAAAGCTCGATCGGCGAAGTCGACACGGAGCCCGAGGGGGAGTTGTTGGTGAACCACTTGACGCGGATGAACAGCCAGTCAATGAAAAACTGCGCAGCGAGCGTCGCCACCGCCAGATACAGCCCCTTGATGCGCAGGCTTGGCAAGCCGAACACAACGCCGGCCAAAGCCGAAATCGTTCCCGACAGCACAAGCACGATCAGGAAGTTGAGCTCTGGCACGCGCACGGCAAAGTTGTAGGCAGCATAGGCGCCCACGGACATGAAGGCGGCCTGCCCAAGCGAGATCTGGCCGCAGTAGCCAACCAGCACGTTCAAGCCAATGGCGGCGATCGCAAGGATCAGGAACGGCACGATCAGCGCGCGGAACCAGTAGTCGCTGGCAAACAGCGGCACCAGCAGGAACGCCGCAGCCACCAGGGCGATGACGAAGAACCGGTCCTGCAGGATCGGCAACATCTGCTGATCCGCGCGGTAGCTCGTCTTGAATTGACCGTTCTCTCTGTAGAGCATGTGAAATGTGAAGAGTGAAAAGTGAAAGGTGAAGGCGACTGCGAGGTCGACGTTCCAGGTTTCACATTTCTCGTTTCACTCCCTCCTCAGACCCGATCGATGTGCTTCTCGCCGAACAGCCCCTCGGGCCGCACCAACAGGAAGAAAAGCGCCAGCACATAGGCGAACCAGTATTCGATCCCGCCGCCGGCCAGATCGAAGGCCCTGGCGAGATACTGGCCGAGAAATACCTCAGCGAACTTCTCGCCAACGCCGATGATCAGCCCGCCGATGATCGCGCCGGGCACTGAGGTCAGTCCGCCCAGGATCACCACCGGCAGCGCCTTGAGCGCAATCAGCTGCAGCGAGAACTGCACGCCGAGCTTTGCGCCCCAGATCATCCCGGTCACCAGCGCGACGAAGCCGGCCACAGCCCAGACGATGACCCAGATCCGGTTCAGCGGGATGCCGATCGACTGCGCAGCCTGATGGTCGTCGGCCACGGCGCGCAGCGCGCGCCCGGTTGGCGTCTTCTGGAAGAAAACGGCCAGGCACATCACCAGCAGCGCCGCGATCACGGCTGCAAACAGATCCTCCTTGCTGATGAGAATGCCGCCCTGGAAGATCTGCTCGCCGAAGATCATCGGCTCCTTGGGCAGCCCGAGGTCGATCTTGTAGATGTCCGAACCCCAGATGGTCTGGCCGAAGCCGTCCAGGAAGTAGGTCACGCCCAGCGTGGCCATCAGCAGCACCACACCCTCCTGGTTGACCAGATGCCGCAACACCAGGCGCTCCACCACCCAGGCGAACACGATCATGATGAGGATCGCCAGGCCAAAGGCGACATACAGGGGCATCACCTCCGACAGGCGCGCCAGCGCCAGGGCGGCAAACAGCACCATTGCGCCTTGCGCGAAATTGAAGACTCCCGAGGCCTTGAAGATCAGCACGAAGCCCAGCGCGACCAGCGAATACAGCACGCCCGACATCAGCCCGCCGAGCATGACCTCCAGATAGAAGCCGAGCTGCGTGGCGCCGGTGGCCAGCGGCAAAATGAGGCCGATTGCCAGCAAGGCTCCGAGCGCGTAGACGGCCCAGTTGCGACGCATGCTGGTTGTCATCAGTGCGCCACTCCGAGGTAGGCATCGATGACGGCCTGGTTCCCGCGGACTTCCTCCGGCGTGCCGTCGCCAATCTTCTTGCCATAGTCGAGCACGACGACGCGATCCGAAATGTCCATCACCACGCCCATGTCGTGCTCGATCAGCACGATCGTCGTCCCGAACTCATCGTTCAGATCCAGGATGAATCGGCACATGTCCTGCTTCTCCTCGACGTTCATGCCGGCCATCGGCTCGTCGAGCAGCAGCATGGCGGGCTCCATCGCCAGCGCCCTGGCAAGGTCGACCCGCTTCTGCAGCCCATAGGGCAGCCGCCCCACCGGCGTCTTGCGATAGGGCTGGATCTCGAGAAAGTCGATGATCTTCTCAACGAAAGCGCGGTGCTCCATCTCCTCGCGCTCGGCCGGGCCCAATCGGAGCGCCTGCAGCAGGATGTTGCTGCGAATCTTCAGGTTGCGGCCCGTCATGATGTTGTCGAGCACGCTCATGCCCTTGAACAGCGCCAGCGATTGAAAGGTGCGCGCGATGCCCATCTCGGCAGCACGGCGCGGGCTCATTTTCTCGAAGCTCT
>JBIIZX010000515.1:0-2696 GCA_044346055.1 Burkholderiaceae bacterium
GCCAAGTGCTCCATGTATCGCTCAAACCGCTCGCTCGCACCCATCGCTCCTCACAAACAGGACAAAGACGAGCGTATAGTGCTCTGAATTTAATGACACAGTAAGATTAAGGTAGTCGGTGATCCACTTGGCCACGCGCTGGGTGCGCGTGTCGATAACCAGCGTGCGGTCGAAGTCCTTGACGTTGTAGATGCGGTCGTCGATCAGCAGGCCGTGCCTGTCGGATTCGCCTACGTGCGGGCGCCAGCCCTGCACGTCCACGTCCAGGTGCACGCGGATCACCTTGTACGGGGCCAGGAAACCGTCGCTGATGCCCTGGCGCAGTGAGTACGTGTAGACCGGCGGGCCGAAGTAGTGGATGTTGGAGACGTACTCGGTCTCCTTGGGCGTGGCTGTCAGGCCAATCTGCGTGGCGGTGCGGAAGTGGTCGAGGATCTCACGCCAGGCCGCGTCTTCAGCGGCGCTGCCGCGGTGGCATTCGTCGACGATGATGAGGTCGAAGAAGTCGGGCGAGAGCTCGCGGAAGAGCTTCTGCCGGTCGTCGGGGCCGGTGAGCGCCTGGTACAGGCCCAGGTAGATCTCGTAGGCGGTGTCGATGCGGCGGTTCTTGTCCACCGCGATCGTCAACTCGGTCTTGCTGCCGTCGTCGCGCTCGATGGTCTTGGACTGCGTGCTGAGCTTGGCCATCTTCGCGCCGAAGGGGCGGAAGTCGTTGACCATGGTCTGGTCGACCAGGATGTTTCGGTCGGCCAGAAACAGCACCCTCTTCTGCCGGCCGGCATGCCAGTTCGACTTCCACAACCGCCAGATGATCTGGAACGCGGTGTAGGTCTTGCCGGTCCCGGTGGCCATGACCAGCAGCACGCGGTCTTGCCTCTTGGCGATGGCCTCAACGGCGGCGTTGATGGCGTTGCGCTGGTAGTAGCGCGGCTCCTTGCCGCTGCCGTCGTCGTAGTAGGGCTCGAGGACGATCTTCTCTTCTGCGGAGGTGAGGCCCTTCCACTCGCGGTACTTGGCCCACAGCAGGTCGGGGCCGGGGAACTGGCCCAGCGGCAGGTCGGCCTCGCCCTTGACGATCAGGCCGGTGCGGTCGTGGAAGACGAAGCCCTTGCCGTTGCTCGCGAAGACGAAGGGCACCTGCAGCGAGGTGGCGTAGTCCAGCGCCTGCTGCATGCCGTGGCCGGCGGCGAATTTGGCCTTCTTCGCCTCAATCAAGGCGATGGGGATGTGCTGCCAGTAGAGGACGAAGTCCGCCTTCTTGGCCTTGCCGCGGGCCACCAGCCGGCCGCGCACGATGATGCGACCCTTGGTGAACGACACCTGGCGCCGGATCTGCGTGGCCTCGTCCCAACCGGACTGGACGAGGGCCGGGGTAATGAACTTGACGCTGACATCGTCTTCGCTGAGGTCGTGTTCCACTGGCTGCCTCCCTGGGCACAGTATGGCTGCACGAAGGCGCACTTTCGGATTTTCCGCACCGCGGCGGGCGGTGCTCCGTAGGAAATGTCGCTCAGTTCGTTTCTCCCAGACATTTTCGCGCGCCGATGTCATTTCCGTCGCGCACTAGGCAGCGGCGCGCTTCCGCGCGGCGGGTGACTGGACAAGGACTTCGACGTTACTGGATAAGCACGCGGGGTCGCTAGATTAGGCAAGAGGTGCTCGCTTTTCGGGAACACGGGAGCAGCTCAAGATGAAGCCATAATGCGAGCTATGTCTGCGATTCATCCGATCACCGCAGCGCGTTTCGGTTGGCGTTGGCGCAAGCCATCAGCCTGACCAAACCCACGCCCCGGGCGGCCGCCTCCGCGGACCGGCCTCAAGTCTCCCGCCCAGCACGCCTCGCCGGCCTCGCCAGCGCCGTAAAGAGCGGGTATCAAAGCGGATACAGAATCAGAATGTTTCTCGGAACGCTTGATGAAATCAAAGGGTTAGAGGGCATATGCTGCTGATGATCGACAACTACGACAGCTTCACCTACAACCTCGTTCAGTACTTCGGCGAGCTGGGCGAAGACGTGCGGGTGGCGCGCAATGACGAGATCACCGTGGAGGAGATTTCTGCATTGCAGCCGGCGCGCATCTGCATCTCGCCCGGTCCCTGCTCGCCAACCGAGGCCGGCATTTCGCTGGCGGTGATCGAGCGCTTTGCCGGGCAGGTGCCCATTCTTGGCGTATGCCTGGGGCATCAGGCGATTGGGCACGCGTTTGGCGGCAAGGTGGTGCGGGCGCGCCATCTGATGCACGGCAAGACTGATGCGGTGGCCCACACGCAGCAGGGCGTGTTTGCGGAGCTGCCGAGTCCCTTCATCGCGGCCCGCTACCACTCACTGGCCGTGGCGCGCGAGTCGCTGCCGGCGTGCCTGGAGATCACGGCCTGGACGCCGGACGGCGAGATCATGGGGCTGCGGCATCGCACGCTCGCGGTGGAGGGCGTGCAGTTTCATCCGGAGTCGATCGCCACCGAGCATGGCCACCTGATGCTCAAGAACTTCCTGCGGTCGACCGCGCCAGCGGAAGCACATTAGGCCGCGAAGTCGCGTTCAGTAACCGCAACAACGGCAATCACGGCAGTAACGGCAGCAACGCGAGCAAGGAGCCAACACAATGGCCATCAACACATCCGAAGCGCTGGTGCGCTGCATCGAGCAGCGCGAGATCTTCGAGGACGAAATGCTGTCGCTGTGGCGCAGGCTCATG
>JBIIZX010000516.1:0-2694 GCA_044346055.1 Burkholderiaceae bacterium
GTCGATCTTGTCTTGCGTACACTTTGGCATCGGCGATCCTCGGTTGTCTGCAGGCCTCGTTCTCCTCTGACAACGCGCGTAAGCACGTGGCCGCTGACCTCATACTGGTGAAATATCCGGGCTAGCCAGGGTCAAGTGCATTGTCGAAGCCGGCCTTAGGGTCGACCGACTTCAGGCCCGCACGATCTCCAGCAAGTCGACCGCCGGCTGCTGATCGCACACGATGGTGGCCAGGCGGCCATAAGCGGGCCGCGGCTCGGCGCATTGGAAGCGCGCGGTCAAAGGATCATCAGCCGCAAACCGCAGGAAGGCATCGGCCGCAACGCGGCGCAGGATGCGGTGGCGGATCAGGATTTCACCCAAGGGCGACTGCGCGGCGATGATCTCGTCGCTCACCGTGGGCGCAACCAGCGCCAGGTTGAAGATCATCACGCCCGTCATCACCGGTCGATCCTCGGTGCCCGCAAAGAGATCCAGGCGGCGCCCATACAGGTCATCTGCGCGCTGGATGCGATAGGGGCGGACCGTGAGCGCGGCACCATGGTGCTTGGTCAGCACCTCGGTCATGTGGCCGTTGTGGACCAGCAGCTGACGGTAGGGCTCCGGCAAGTCATCCGGCGCTTGCGACGAGGCTTGCGGAACCTCGCTGTCGCCAAAGAAGGCCAACATCAGTCGCACGACCTTGACCGGGTCCACTGCGAAGCTGCGGTGCAGGGCTTGCGGTGCCTGCATTGAGATCTCGTCAGAACTTCTGTGGCCGAAACACACCGACATCGACGGTGAACATTGTCACTGCGTAGTGCGGCGCGTAGTTGGCCAGGATGTGCTCGGCCAGCTGCTCGGCCACGGCTGCCTCGCAGATCACCTTCATCTCGATTGAGCGGTCGGCCTCCCACGCCGCCTCGCGCTCGCCGCGGTCGCCGCCGCCGCGTACCTCGCTGATCGTGTAGCCGTGTGCGCCAAACTGGCGGGCGTCGCGCACCAGTACCTTTTCCAGCGCCGCCTCGACGAGGATGACGAGAAGCTTCTTCGGATGCTCGTTCATGGGGTGATCCAGCGGGCGTATTGCAGGTACAGCGGAATGCCCAGTGTGATGTTGAACGGAAAGGTGACGCCGAGCGCCACGCCGATCGACAGCGCCGGGTTGGCCTCGGGCACTGCGATGCGCATGGCCGTGGGCGCAGCGATGTACGACGCGCTGGCCGCCAGCGTGGCCAGCATGGCGGTGCCGCCGAGCGACAGGCCAATGAGATGACCAACCACCGCGCCCAGCACGCCAAGCGTCATCGGCGCAGCAATGCCAAACACGATGAGGAAGAGCCCCGCGCGCTTCAGGTCGCCAATCCGCGACCCCGCCACCAGGCCCATCTCGAGCAGGAACAGCGCCAGCACGCCCTTGAACATGCCGATGAACACCGGCTCGATCGGCTTGATGCCCTGCGGACCGGCAATGGTGCCGATCACCAGCCCACCGAGCAGCAGCAGCACGCTCTTGCCGAAGACCACCTCGTGCGCCAGCTCGGCCCAGCGCGCATTGCCGCCAACGCCTCTGGCAGCGTCAACAGTGCCGCCGCGCAGAGCACGCCGCGCCAGCACGATGCCGGCGATGATCCCCGGCGCTTCCATCACCGCAACCATCAGCGGCATATAGCTCTCCGATGCCACCTGCTGCTTGATCAGATACGACAGCGCTACTGCAAAGGTCACTACCGACACTGAACCGTAGTGGGCGGCGATCGACGCGCTGTCGGCCTTGGGCAGCTGCCCGAGCCGGTGCAGCACCGGATAGAGCAGGAAGGGGATCGCGGCGCCCATGGCCATGGCGGCCAGCGCCTGCGGCAGCACGGTTGCCAATGGCTGCTGCGCCAGCTCCACGCCGCCCTTGATGCCGATGGCCAGCAGCAGGTAGATCGACAGCGCCTCATACATCGCCTCGGGCAGGCGCAAGTCGCTCTTGGCGAGCTTGGCGATCACGCCGAGGATGAAGAACAGGACGACGGGGTCCATGCGGTTCAGGCGCTGTCGGCAGGATCGAGCGGGTGGACGCGCAGCGCATCTGGCAGGCCGTCGTGGTTGCACTTCAGAAGGGTGGGCGCGTCCTGCCAGTGCCAACCCTTGATCGCGGCGTTGCGTTTCGGGTGAAGCGGGTAGTGGCACTGGCTGTCTGGCCGGTTGCGCTCACCGCCGACGAGAAGGCGCACGATGTCCTGCGTGTTGTTGATGAAGGTGTGTGCGACCCCTGTGCCCGCAGGAAAGCCGACGGCGTCGCCCGGTTGGAGGCGATACAGCACGCCATCGATCCATACGTCCGGCGCGCCCTCGACGACAAAGACGAACTCTTCCTCGTCACGCTCGGCATGCGGCCACGAGGTGCGGCGTCCCGGCGGCAACACCTCGTGGTTGAAGCCGACCTTCTGCATGCCAAAGGCCTTGCCGAAGTTCGAGCCGATCGAAAGCAGTTCCTTGCTGCCCGGGTAGCGCGCGTCATCAGCCTGCTGGATCTCGCGCCAGTGTTTGATGAACTCTGGCCGTTCACTCATGCCCCGCCTCCTGTCGCGTCAGGCCATCAAGCGTCACCAATGCTGCCTCAAGGGTGAACTCGTCACGCTCGATGGCATCGAGCACGGCATCGACGCTGCGCAGCTCAAAGCACTGCACTTCGCCGTCCTGGTTACGCGGTTTCACGGTGGCCGG
>JBIIZX010000517.1:0-2693 GCA_044346055.1 Burkholderiaceae bacterium
GTCGACCCTCTGAAGTAAGCGCGGCGCGCTCTCAGCGCGCAGGCGCCGATGCGGTGGCGCCGGGCCTGGGCAGCCTGTCGGGCCGCCGCCCCTTGGCGGCCAGGGCTTCTTTCTGGCGAGCCCGTCGCTCATTGATGCGTGCTTCGGCAGCCTCGGCACGTTCGCGCGCCTCCTGCAGGCGGCGGGCCCTTTGGTCGGCCGCGGCGGCTTCGAACGCTGCAACGGGCGATGGTGCAACGGCTTTGCCCGGTGGCTCGGCACTGGCCGGCACCACCCGCGAGGCGCTCGCAGCGGCGGCAGGCTCGCGCACGCGCATTTCAGGCACCACCTGCGGCAGCGGCCGGCGGGCCAGCTCAGCCTGTTTCTGGGCCACGGCGGCTCGTCGCTCGTCGGCTCGGCGCTGGCGCTCGAGTTCGTCGATACGCAGCTCCTGCGCGCGCAGCGGCTCGAGTGCGGCGCGCTGGCGCGCGCGCACCTCGTCGATGCAGGCTGTGACGGCAAATCGATCGACGCAGGCGCGCTCCTCGGCGGCGAAACGCTGCAGCAGCGCCGCGCGCTCCGCCAACAGGCGCTGACGGGCCTCGTCGGCCTGGGCGGGCAGCAGCGCAGTGACGAGGCCCAGCGCCAGCCACAGCAACGAAGAGCACTGGCGGGTCGCCATCAGGTCAGCGAGGTGTCGACCGTGCGCCGCGCCTCGGCAAGGTACTCGGCCGACTGCATCTCGGCCAGTCGCGACACGGTGCGAGGGAACTCGTGCGCGAGCGGGCCCTCGGTGTAGAGCTGCTCGGGTGGTACGGCCATCGAGACAATCAGCTTGACGCGGCGGTCGTACAGCACGTCGACCAGCCAGGTGAAGCGCCGCGCCTCGCTGGCCAGCCGAGGTGGCATCTGCGGCACGTTGCCCAGCAGCACGGTGTGGAAGCGGCTGGCCAGCTCGAGGTAGTCGTTCTGCGAACGCGGCCCGCCGCACAGCGTGCGGAAATCGAACCACACCACGCCACCCGCGCGGCGCACGGCGCGGATCTCGCGGTGCTCGATGTTCAGCACGGGCGGTTCGTCCTGCGCCTCGCGCAGGCCTTCGAAGGCGGCCTCCAGCGCCGCATCAGCCTGCGGGCCGAGCGGCGTGTGCAGCATCGGCAGCTTTTCGAGCGTGCGCTGGCGGTAGTCGTTGCCGGCATCGACGTTGACGACCTCCATCTTCGCCTTCAGCAGCTCGATGGCGGGCAGGATGCGGTCGCGGTGCAGGCCGTTGGGGTACAGGCCGTCGGGGTGGAAGTTGCTGGTCGCGATGATGCTCACGCGGTTGTCGAACAGCGCGGCCAGCAGCCGGTGCAGGATCATCGCGTCAGTGACGTCGGCGACATGGAACTCGTCGAAGCAGATCAGCCGGAAGCGGCGTGCGATGCGGCGGCCGAGCTCGTCGAGCGGGTCGGCGGTGCCCTTCAGGTCTTGCAGCTCGCGATGCACCTCGCGCATGAACTCGTGGAAGTGCAACCGCGTCTTGCGCGTCAGCGGCACGGCCTGGAAGAAGCAGTCCATCAGGAAGCTCTTGCCGCGCCCCACCCCACCCCACATGTAGACGCCGCGCGGGATCGGCGGACGCACGAGCAGCTTGGTGATGGCATTGCGACGGCGCGCCTTGTACTCGGCCCATTCCTGCTCGCAGCGCGTCAGCGCGGCCAAGGCCCGCAACTGCGCGTCGTCGGCGCGGTAGCCGCGCTCGGCGAGCGTGCGTGCATACAGGCGTTCGACCTCTGACATGCTGCTCAAGCCGGACAGACTCGGTTGCGCCCGGCGCGCTTGGCCGCATACAGCTCCTGATCCGCTCGCTTCACGACCTGCGTGAACGAGTCGTCAGTGCCACCCACGGCGACGCCGATGCTGACCGTGACCGCCAGACCCGGTGCCAGCTCGGCCCAGTCCGCGCTCTCGATGTGCTGTCGCAGCCGCTCGGCGATCGACATCGCCCGCTGCGACCCGGCCCCGTCGAGCAGCAGCATGAACTCCTCGCCGCCCCAGCGACCGACAACATCCGGCCCACGCAAATGCTCCTGCAGCACCGCACCCAGGCGACGCAGCACGGCGTCGCCGACCAGGTGCGAATGTTGATCGTTGATCGCCTTGAAATGGTCGACATCGAGCATGGCCAGCGCGAACGCGCCACGCCCCTGAACGCGCCCGAACTCGATCTCCAGGCCGCGCCGGTTGAGCACCCCAGTCAGCGCATCGAACAGCGCGACCCGGCTGATGTCTTGTACCGTTTGCGAAAGCTCGCGGTTGCGTTCCTCAAGCTCCACGTTGAACAAGCGCAACGCCTGGGCATCGAAAACGGCACCCTGGCCGGCCATCGGGATGTCGAGAATGGCCACGGTGTTGCGCCGTGTCAGCGCCAGTGCCCGCGTGAGGGCCTGGTACGCTTCTTCCGGCCGACCCGCCACTGCGGCGAGTTGGGCGATGTTCTCCAACTGCCACATCGAAGTCGCGCTGCCGGGCAGTTCGCGGATTTCGCGCAGCAGTGTCTCGGCCAAGGCACGCGCCTCCTGGCGGGTGGCGCCACGCAGGGCCAAGGACTGCGCCAGTTCCTGGCGGACATAGCTCAACAGCGTGTCGGGGCCGCCCACATCGTGCGCCAGTGCCTGGCGCAGTGCCGCGATGGCCTCGTCCACCTGCCCACGACGGCGCTGCAGGCCGGC
>JBIIZX010000140.1:0-7894 GCA_044346055.1 Burkholderiaceae bacterium
ATGTCGCCGGGTTCATCGCGGTATCGGGATCGACCGAGACGTAGCCCTGCTTTGGTATTCTGGATTCCAGATGCTCGATGTAGTTGCCATCATGGGCGCGCAGCAGCGCCGCGCGCGCCGCCATCGGCGCATCAATGTGCACCAGGTGCGGCAGCAAGCCGACGGCAATGAGATGGTCGTGGATCGCCGTCAGGCGCGACGGCGCTTCCGGGTGCCAGGACCCCATCTCGTGCGCCAGGCAGGCACTGTGGGTGATGAAGCCGGTGTGCATGAGTGTCTTCCCGTTTCGGTCTGCCGCGCCAGCGCACTTCGCACTGCCGTAGTGCGTCGCGATATTCACGTCAGCCTCTTTTCAAAACAAGTCTAATGCTGCAAAAGCTCCGTACCTGTGCCGCGCAAATCGGCAGTGTGATCGTCGGCAAGGAAGTGCAGATCCGACAAAGCCTGACCTGCCTGTTGGCGGGAGGCCATCTGCTGATCGAAGACGCGCCGGGGGTCGGCAAGACCACCATGGCGCACGCGATCGCGCAATCGCTGGGGCTGCCGTTCCGACGCCTGCAGTTCACCAGTGACCTGCTGCCCTCGGACGTGATCGGCGTATCCGTGTACGACCGCTCGACTAACCAGTTCGTGTTCCATCCAGGCCCGATCTTCTCGGAGGTGCTATTAGCCGACGAGATCAACCGCGCCAGCCCCAAGACGCAAAGCGCGCTGCTGGAGGCGATGGAAGAAAACCAGGTATCGATCGACGGCGTGGCGCGGCCGCTGCCGCAGCCGTTTTTCGTGATCGCCACGCAGAACCCGCTGCACCAGGTCGGCACCTTTCCGCTGCCCGAGTCACAGCTGGACCGCTTTCTGATGTGCATCAGCCTCGGCTACCCGGACCGTGCGGCCGAGCGCGCGCTGCTGGCCGGTGAGTCGCGGCGCGACATGCTCAAGACGCTCAAGCCCGTGGCGCGGCCAGCCGATCTCGTGGCCGCGCAGCAGTCGGTCAAGACGGTGTTCGCATCGTCGGCGCTGCTGGACTACGTGCAGGCGCTGCTGGCGCACACCCGCGCCTCAGGCAAGTTCGCCGAGGGCCTGAGCCCGCGCGCCGGCCTCGCCCTGCTGCAAGCCTCGCGCGCCTGGGCCTGGCTCGACGGGCGCGACCACATCATTCCCGAAGACATCCAGAACGTGCTGCCCGCCGTCGCCGGACACCGCCTGCACGCCACCCAACGCGAAGGCGGCCGCGTGCTGCACGGACGCGAACTGGTGGCGCAGCTGATCCAGGCGGTGCGGGTGTGAGGGACGGAGTCGGGACTCTGAATTCGGGATTCGGGGGGTCCGCAATGGATCGTTCCGACTTCGGTCACTGCCTTCGGCCGTGCCTGGAAGGACTCTTCACAGCTGGACATCGTTAACGAACAAGCACGGTCGCCTGAATCCCGAATCCGAAATCCAGAATCCAGAATCCGAATGTCCTTCACCACCACCACCCTCAGCCTGCGCATTTCCGACTGGATCAGCGGTCGGCGCGGGCCTGAGCATGGTGAGGTGCTGCTGGATCGCAAACGGGTCTACATCCTGCCGACGACCGCCGGCACGGTGTTCGCGGCGGCGATGCTGGTGCTGCTGATCGGCTCGATCAACTACGGGCTGCAGCTCGGCTTTCTGCTGACCTTCCTGGTCAGCAGCATGGCGATCGTGGGCATGCACCAGACGCATCGCAACCTCGCGCGCGTCACGGTGCGCGCGCAGTCGGCCGAGAACGTGTTTGCCGGCGATCTTGTCTCCTACGAGTTCGCGCTTTCCAATCCGACGGCCGATGCGCGCCACGCGCTGCAGCTGTCACTGATGCTGCCAATGCGGCGGCGCGCGGAAAAGCGCGCCAAGATGCAGCCGCCCAGCGTTTGGGCCGATCTGCCTGCGCACGGCATGACCTCGGTGCGCATCGGCATGGGCACGCGGCGCCGCGGTCGCCGCCCCTGCCCGCGCGTGCGCATTGCCACCCGCTTTCCGTTTGGTCTGTTCCAGGCCTGGTCCTACATCACGCCGGCACTGACCGCGATCATCTACCCGACGCCGGAGGTCGATGCACCGACGTTGCCCACTGCCACTGGCGGGCATTTGACCGGTGCCGGTGTCGTGTCCTCGGGCGACGACTTCGCTGGCGTACGGCCCTACGCACCGGGCGACCCGCTCAAGCGCGTGGCCTGGAAGCTGGCCGCCCGCACCGACGAGCTGTCGGTCAAGCTCTTTGAGGCCACCGGGGGCGGTGACCTGGTGCTCGACTACGACCAGTTGCCGCCGCAGCTGGATGCGGAAGCGCGCCTGTCGCGTTTGACCGCCTGGATCCTGCAGGCCGAGACCCAGCAGGTGCGCTACGGCCTGCGCCTGCCTGGGCAGAGCATCGAGCTGGGTGACGGTGCCGACCATCGCGCACGCTGCCTCACTGCGCTCGCGCTGTTCAAGGCGTAATACACAGCCGGGCAGCGACGACCATGGCATCCGCAACGGCTGGCAAGCCAAGTCAAGGCAGCGGCACCCCGCCCGGCCAGCGTGCCTGGCAATTCGTGCGCGGCATCTTTGGCGCTCAGGTCTCCAGCGCTGCGCGCGAGCGGCGCGACACCATCGTGCTTCTGCTGGCGCTCGGCTTCGTGGTGCTGCCGCACTTTGAGCACATTGCGTGGTGGGCCATCGGCGTGCTCACGGCGCTGTGGGTCTGGCGCCTGTGGCTGGCGCTGTCGCAGCGGCCATTGCCGCCGCGATTTGCCATGCTGCCGCTGCTCATTGGCGCCACGCTTGCCGTGTTTGCCGAGCACCGCACGCTGCTCGGCCGCGATGCCGGCGTCACCTTCCTGCTCATGCTGCTCGCGCTCAAGCTGCTCGAGATGCGCGCCAAGCGCGATGTCTTCGTCGTCATCTTTCTCGCCTTTTTCATCCTGCTGACGCAGTTCCTGTTTGGCCAGGGCATCGTGATTGCAGTGCTGACGTTGCTCGCCGTGGCGCTGCTGTTCTTCGTGCTGGTGAGCGTGAACCTCGCGGAGAACGACCTGCCGGCGGCACGCAAGGCATCGCTGGTGGGCGGGGCCATGCTCAAGGCGGTGCCGCTCACCCTTGCGCTGTTCCTGCTGTTTCCGCGGCTGAATGGCCCACTCTGGGGCATGCCCGGTGAGGCCACCGGCACACGCACGGGTCTGTCGCAACACATGACACCCGGGGCGATCGGCCGGCTGCTCGAGTCGGACCAGATTGCCTTTCGGGTGCGCTTTGATGCCGGTGCACCGCCGCTGTTGGACCAGCTGTACTGGCGCGGGCCCGTGCTGGGCCAGTTCACCGGCCGCACCTGGACCAGCCTTGCTGAAGGCGCCCGCGGGCCGAGTCCAATACCGCTGGAGGTCAAGGCCGACCGGCGCAGCGCTGTGGAGTACACGGTGACCCTGGAGCCGCATCAGCGCGACTGGCTGTTCGCGCTGGAGTGGCCGGCGCAGCTGCCAGCGCTTGATATCGGCACCGGCACCGTGCGCATGAACGAGGACGGTCAGCTGTTTGCCGGCGGGCTCATCACGGAGCGGCAGCGTTATACCGTGCGCTCCTACACCCAGTTCAGCCTGGGGCTGAACGAGACGCCCTTGTCGCTGCGCGTGTGGACCCAGCTGCCTGCGGGCTACAACCCGCGCACGCTTGCGCTCGCCAGTGACCTGCGTCGAACCACGCCGGGCGCAGTGGAGTCGCGCGCTGCCGACCCGCAGCTCGTCAACGCCGTGCTCACCAAGTTCCGCAAGGAAGACTTTCGCTACACGCTGGAGCCGCCGCTGCTCGGGCGCAACTCGGTCGACGAGTTCCTGTTCGACACGCGCCAGGGCTTTTGCGAGCACTACGCCTCAGCCTTTGTCACGCTGATGCGCGCACTCGACATTCCGGCGCGCGTGGTCACGGGCTACCAGGGCGGCGAGTTCAATCCGGTGGATGGCTACCTCACGGTGCGGCAGTCCGACGCGCATGCCTGGGCCGAGGTCTGGCTCGACGGGCGCGGCTGGGTGCGCGTCGATCCGACCGGCGCAGTGGCCCCGGAGCGCGTGCAACGCGGCACGCGGGCCGCGCGCGACAGCGGGCCGGCGGTCAATCTGGGCGTGGGGCAGCGCGCCTTTGGCCTGTGGCGCACGCTGCGCTTCAACTGGGAGGCGATGGAAAACGGCTGGAACCAGTGGGTGCTGTCTTACTCGGTTGAGCGGCAGCGCTCGCTGCTGCGCAATCTCGGCCTGGAGGCCAGCACCAATGCGCTCGCGATGCTCCTGGCCTTTGTTGTCTGCGTGCTGCTGGCGGTGCTGGCCTATGTGTCGATGCGCCACCGCGAAAAGCGCGATGCCTTGGGCGAGATCGTCGGGCTGTTCCGCGCCCGGCTTGCCACGGTGGGGGCCGAAGGCCGCTCGCACCTGGGGCCACGCGACATGGCCCTGCAGTTGCGCAAGCAACTGGACGAGCCCAGCTATACGACCGCGCAGCGGCTGCTCGCGCACATTGAGCTGCTGCGCTACTCGCGCGCCGGGCTGCGCACCAACGCGGCACAATTGCGCAAGCTCAAGCGCGAAGTGAAGCGCTTCCGCCCGCGCGCCGCTTGAATCAAGTGCCGCGCACGCCCTACTCACCGAGCGCAACCTTCTGCCAATGCTTCGCCGTCATCTGCTCCTGGCCACCGCCGCGCTTGCGCTAGGCCGCAACGCGCAGGCGCAGCCCGCGGCGGACCCGCTGAACGTCGCGCCGGTGCGCGTGCCGCGCAGCCTGCCCTATCCCCAGCGTGAGGACGTGCGGACCTTCATCGACGAGGTGAGTGCCGCCACCGGCTTGCAGCGCGCGTGGATCGAGCGGGTGCTCGCGCAGGGCCGCTACTCCGAGCCCGCCGAGCGGCTGACGACGCCCTCTCTGGCACCGCCCTCCGCGCGCAACTGGCGCGACTATCGCGCCCGTAACGTGGATGATCGGCGGGTGCGTGAGGGCGTGGCGTTCTTCCGCCAGCACCGCAACACGCTGGCGCGCGCGACCGAGCGCTATGGCGTACCAGAGCCCATCATCGTGTCGATCATCGGCATCGAAACCGTTTTCGGCCGCGTGATGGGCAACTTCCGCACGCTCGACGTGCTGCTCACGCTGTCGTTCGACTACACGCGCCGCGCCGCGCTGTATCGCGAAGAGCTGACGCAGTTTCTACTCATGTGCAGCGAGATGAACCTCGATCCGCTCACGGTGCGCGGCTCGTTTGCCGGTGCACTCGGGATGCCGCAGTTCATGCCCAGTTCAATCCGCAAGTTTGCGGTGGACTTCGACGGCAAGGGCAGCATTGATCTGGCCAACAGTACGCAGGACGCCATCGGCTCCGTGGGCAGCTTTCTCGCCGCCCACGGCTGGGAGCGCGACGCGCCGGTGCAGTTTGCGGCACATGCCGAGACCAGTGTGGTTGAAGTGCTCGGCCGCGGCATCCGCGCGCAGTACCGCTGGCAGGACGTGGCCGCGCTGGGCGTGAAGATCAACGGCGAACTGGCACCCGAGTCGAAAGTGCTGTTGCTCGACCTGCCGCTCATCACCGCCAGCGGCGAAGAGGCCATCGAGTATCGCGTTGGCACCGCCAATATGAGCGCTCTGCTGCATTACAACCGCAGCTACTTCTACGGCTGCGCCGTGGCAGACCTGGCCGAGGCAATCCTCACGCGCACGGTGGCCTAGCGGGGCGGATAGCGGATAGCGGATTGCGGATTGCGCCGGTTGCGCAACCACCTTGGCTGCGCTCACCGGCTGCATCGACTCAAGGTTCGACGTTCGCGTCGGCACGGCCGACGCAATCCGCAATCCTCAATCCTCAATCCTCGCCCCTCCATCCGACTTCACGCAGTTCTTGCCTGCCGCCCCGCCCACCCGAACAGCGCCTCTACCAGCGCTTCCGCGCCGCCGATATGGCGGCCGTTTATGAACACCTGGATACCGTGCTCCGGCCCGTCAACGCGCCGATCGCGGTCGCCCGCACGTATGCCTGGCTGCTGTCCGTGCTTCTGGTGCGCCTGGGCTCGCTCTGTCGAATGCCCCGATGCCATTGTCCCGCTGCCGGTTGTTCACCGCCGGCTGTCGCTGCCGATTCGGCGGCAACGCCCTGGCTGCGTGATTTGCCACGGGTCTTGTCCGCAGTCGCCTCTTTCGTCTGATCGTCCGTCGCGCTCTGCATGCCTGCTTCCTGCAGGTAATCCTGCGCGCGCCTGGATCCGCGTCCTGCTTCTCAATGGTCGACTGACACACGCATCAGCCCTCGGCCGCCCGATTGGCACGCAGGCGCGTGGCTGCATTGTTGAGCCCGCACATGCTTAGCGCTTCGTTGTTGCCCGGTGCCGCAGGTCGGTCGCGGCAGCTCGATCGCATTGGGCGGTCGCATCGGGCGGTCACCGCCGTCGAATTCACTTCCGGTGAATGTCTGCAAGCGTCGCAGGCAGCAAGCCGCACGTCTGCGCAACCTCGCTCGGCCCCTGCCGGAAGCGACGTGCGCTCGCATTGCGCGCCGCCGAATCGGCAGTCCTCGCGCTCTCGGTTCGCCATGCACGGCGCGCCAAGTTTCTAGACTTACACCCGTCGGCCAATGTTGACAACACAGTGTTGTGAGCACCCGAAACAACCGCTGCGTCAGGCTGATCGCCCCACTTCCAAGGATGTGTTTCATGCGCCTCGATCTCGCCTCCGACCTGAACGCCAGCGCCCGGGCCATCGCCCGTGAGCAAGCAGTGGCTGCCCGCAACTACGCGCCCATCTCGGTGGTGCTGGAGCGCGGGCGCGGCGAGTGGTTGATCGATGTCGACGGCAAGCGCTACCTGGACCTGATGAGCGCGTATTCGGCCGTCAGCCATGGTCACGCGCATCCGCGCCTGGTGCAGGCGCTCACGGAGCAGGCGCAGAAGGTCGCTGTCACCTCGCGCGCGTATCACACCGCCACCCTGGCCCCGTTCCTTGAAAAGCTGGTTGCGCTGGCCAACCTCGGGCCGGGCAGCCGCGCGCTGCCCGCAAGTGGCGGCGCGGAATCGGTGGAGACCGCAATCAAGGCCGCCCGCCGCTGGGGCTATCGGGTCAAGGGCGTCGCGCCCGACTGCGCTGAGATTGTCACTGCACGCGGCAATTTCCACGGCCGCTCCACCACCATCGTCAGTTTCTCCACCGAGCCCGGCTATCGCGCCGACTTCGGCCCCTTCACCCCAGGCTTTGCTCACTTCGACTTCGGCGACATCGACTCACTAGCCGCTGCCATCAACGAGAACACGGCCGCCGTGCTTATCGAGCCGATCCAGGGTGAGGCCGGCATCGTGGTGCCGCCGCCCGGCTTCCTGGCCGCGGTGCGCAAGCTGTGCGACGAGCGCCGCGTGCTGCTGCTGGTCGATGAGATCCAGTCAGGTCTTGGTCGCACCGGCCGCTGGTTCGCGTTCCAGCATGAGGGCGTGCGGCCCGATGGACTGATCCTTGGCAAGGCGCTCGGCGGTGGACTGCTGCCCGTCAGCTGCTTCATCGGCACAGCTGAAGTGATGGATCTATTCGAGCCCGGCAGCCACGGCTCCACCTTTGGCGGCAACCCGCTGGCAGCGGCCGTCGCGCTTGAGGCGCTGCAGGTGATGGAAGACGAGCACCTGGTGGCGCGCAGCGCGTCGCTTGGCAGCCACCTGCTGTCACGCCTGCGTCAGTTGCAAGGGCAACAATCGACGCCACTGATCACCGCCGTGCGCGGCCGTGGCCTGTGGGTTGGTGTCGAACTTAACCCGGCCATCGTCCACGCGCGTTCCGTGGTCGACCGCCTGGCCGAACTCGGCGTGCTGACCAAGGACACGCACGAGACCGCGATCCGCTTTGCACCACCGCTTTGCATCAGCCGCGAAGCCCTTGACTGGGG
>JBIIZX010000092.1:0-9061 GCA_044346055.1 Burkholderiaceae bacterium
TCGCACAATCTGGCTCGCGCCGGCGCCGCGCAATTCCCGCGTCCCTGATGAAACATCCGGGCTAGTCGGGTGGCACGGCGGCGTGAACTTGCCGCGCGTCAGGCGTGCCTCGGACGGTCTAGGCCTTTGGCTTCGCTAAAGGCAAGGGCCCGCCCGGCTGTTCGGCGGCAACTGCGGAGCCATCGCGTTGCAGTTGCCGCGCCTGCTGCCAGGTACGGATCGCGTCCAGATCGCGAGCGCGGTGCACCGCCGCCACGCACCAGCGCCGGCTGTGCGGCGCCGGCTTCCACCGCCAGTGCAGCCGCGGAGGCCAGCCGCGGCGGTGCATCGGCGGCGGGGGCGGCGTGCTTGTGCGCAGCGGTGGCGGGCAGTGCGCGCTGCAGTAGGAGCAGCAGCGCGGTCAGAGTCTTGGTCAGAAGCGCAACGACGCGGTCGCCCGGACGCTGCGCGAGCAGAAGCGACAGTGGAGTGTGGATGGCACGCAGCAGCGCAGCCCTCAACGACACAGTGCTGCGCTGCGTTGACACGCGGGTGCGACCGTGGTCAAGGGTGCACATGCGCGTGATGCAGTAGCGTTGCGGGTGCGGGTTCGATGCGAACCGATCGCCGCGGTCCACGCAAGCGAGCACGAGCACAACCAAGCACTCGCGAGCACAAGCGCGACACAACCTCGTCGCACACACAGAGTCAAGCCCCTCGTTGCCACCATCAAAGGCCCGCCATGCAGCCCAGCCACGCCGAAAGCCTGCGCATCATCTTCTCTGGTCAGACCGTGGCGGCTTTGGGCACGCTGCACGACGCGCAGCCGTTTGTCTCGATGGTGCCGATCGCACTGATCGAACACGGTGCCGGCATCGTGATCCATGTGAGCCGGCTTGCCGCGCACACGCGCGACATGCTGCTGCATCCGCAGGTGAGCCTCCTCGTGATGGCGCCTGCGACGCCGGACGCCATGCCGCAGGCCCTGCCGCGCGTGACCGTCCAGGGCGAGGCGCAGGAACTCACCGATGACGCGCCCCTGTACGCCGCTGCGCGCGCGGCCTACCTGGCGCGCTTTCCCGACAGCGAGCCGATGTTCGGCTTTGGCGACTTCTCGCTGTTTGTGATCCGTCCTGCCTCGCTGCGGCTGGTCGGCGGCTTTGCCCAGGCCAAGACGCTGGCGCCGGAGGATCTCGTGGCGGCCCTTAGCTAGCAGGTGCCGGGACAGCACGGCTCACCCAGTTGCTGATCGCGGCGACGGCGCGCTCGGCGGCGTTGAGATCGCCGGCACGCGCGGCGGCATCGAGCTCGGCGCCCAGCGCGCCGAGAGCCGCACAGCCATAGCCGGCAGCGCTGCCCTTGAGCCGGTGACCGGCCTTCTGCAAGGCGCCCACGTCGGCGACCAGCAGCGCCGCGTGCAAGGCGGGCAACTCGGCGCGGCGGCGCTCCAGATACTGCGGAACGAGGTCGGCCAGGTCGGGCTCGGCGCGCACGACAATCGGCTGTGAGCACGCATCTTCATTCACGCGTATCAGCTCAGCCATCCATCGCCTCGGTCGCCACGGCGCGCGCGGCAAAGCGATGCACCAGGCGCAGCAGCGTGGCGCGCAGCACCGGCTTGACCAGATGCTCGTCGCAGCCGGCAGCAAACACGCGCACCCGGTCCTCGGGCATTGCATAGGCCGTCACCGCCACGATGGGGGTGCGGGCTGCACCCGTCTGCCGCTCCCAGGCGCGAATGGCGCGCGTAGCGCTCATGCCGTCGAGCACGGGCATCTGCATGTCCATAAGCACCAGGTCGAAGCCCGCGTTCTGCTCGAACTCCTGCTCGAACAGCGCCACCGCGGCCGCACCGTCCTCGACCTCGACCACGGTGTGCGGCGTGCGCCGCAGGTAGGCGGTCAGCAGCAGGCGGTTTTCCTCGGCATCGTCGGCCAGCAGAATGCGCATCGCCTTGGCCGGCCGCGGCGGCTCGCCGTCGACCGGCAGCGGCCGCGTGATCGGTACCGAATCGATCACACCAAGGGACATGCTGAAGGAGAAGCTCGCGCCCTTACCCGGTTCGCTCACAACGCGCAGGCTGCCGCCCATCAGTTCCACCAGGCGGCGGCAGATTGCCAGGCCCAGTCCGGTCCCGCCATAGCGGCGGTTAATGGAGCGATTGGCCTGTGCAAACGGCTCGAACAGGCGTGGCAGCACCTCGGGCGCGATGCCGCAGCCGGTGTCGGTCACCGTCACCAGCAGATTGCCCGGGCGCGACAGCTCGGTGTTCAGCGCGGCATCGACGTTGACCGCGCCCGCGTCCGTGAACTTGATCGCGTTGCCGATCAAGTTGGTGAGAACCTGCGTGATGCGCGTGGGATCGCCGCGCAGCAGCGGCGGCAGCGCCGGATCAGCGGTCCAGTGCAGCGTGAGGCCGCGGTCGGCCGCGCGCGGCCGTTGCAGGTCGAGCACGCCCTCGATCAGCTCGCGCAGATCAAGGGGCACGCGCTCGAGCTGGAGCTTGTCGGCCTCGACCTTGGAAAAGTCGAGCACGTCATCCAGCAGCGCGTTCAGCGTGCGGCCGGCGCGCTGGAACGCCTGCACATAGCGGCGCTGCTCGGTATCCAGCGGCGTCTCGGCCAACAGGTCGCTCATGCCGACGATCGCGTTCATCGGCGTGCGGATCTCGTGGCTGATGCTGGCCACGAATGCGCTCTTGGCTCGGCTGGCCTCTTCGGCCGCCTGCTGCGCGCGTTTGAGCTCGGTGATGTCGACGCGAAAGCCGACGATGCCGCCATCGGGCGTGCGTCTTTCGGCAATGCGCAGCCAGCGGCCATCGGCCAGGCGCTGCTCGATCACGCTGTTGGCGGACCGGTGCGCCTTCATGCGCTCGGCCACCCAGTCCTCGATCCGGCCATCCGCCTCGGCGTACTCGCCGCGCTGCGCGCCCAGGCGAATCAGCTCCTCGACGCTGCGCCCCGCCTGCAGCAGATCGGCGGTGCGCTGATAGATCTGCCGGTAGCGCTCGTTGAACAGCACCAGCCGGTCGTCGCGGTCGTACAGAACGAAGCCATCGGCGAGTGACTCGATCGCCACGCGCAACTGGCGCGCGGCGGCCTGCGCCCGCTGCCGCTCGGCGCGCAGGCGCGCCTTGGTGCGCTCCGAGCGGGCACCCTCGCGCGCCAATGCCCAGATGCCGGCCGCCACCAGCAGCAGCGCGGCATTGGCGGCATAAATGGCACTGTTGGCATCGGCCAACCGCGCGGCGGCGCGCTGGTGCAGGCGCTGCTCCGGCGCCTGGTCCTGCTGGTGTGCCTGCATGGCGCGCTGGTGCACCAGGACGTTGGCCACCGCGGCCGCGACGACCAGGATCAGCGCCAGCAGCGACAGGCGCGGGACGTTGAGCCAGCGCCTTGACCGGGCAGCGGCAGCGAGAGGGGACGTGGGGGGTGGCGGCTGCTTGGACATGGCGCGGCGCGCTGCACGCGCGGCGGACAGCTGCTGCACTGTAGGAGCAGGCAAGCGGGCGGGATGCACCGAATAGCTTGCATCGCCGCCTACAATTGACCCCGCAAAGACCGTCGGACGATCGCTGGTGGCGCTGTCATGGCGCAACGAGAGGTAACGTCGGGACTCCTGAGAGCGCCGTAGCAGGTAACACCTGCCCGCCGTGAGGCGAGGATCAGAGCAACAGAGACGAGTCGGCGCGTGTGTCGCAAGGCACCTGCGCCGGGTGAAACGGGCAATCTCTACGGGGAGCAACACCAAATAGGCAGCCGTCGATCCTGCTCGGGGAGGCTGCGGGTAGGTGGCTGGAGCCTGCGCGCGAGTGCAGGCCTAGAGGAATGGTCGTCACGGCGTCGGCATGCGTTGTGCAGGCACCGACCAGAATCCCGCGTACAGACGGTTCTTTGCCTTGATTTCGTGCACCTTGCCATGACTGCCGCGACCGTGATAACTGCAGCGACAACTTCCGCGATAACGACTGCCGCGTCTGCCTCGATAACTTCCGCGATACCTGCCACGGCGACTGCCTCGATAACTGCCGCGATGACTACCGCGGCGTCTGCCTCGACACCTGCCAGCTTCGGCGTGCAGTTGCGCCAATGAGCACCGGCGTGCGTCCGCGCGTCGTCGTCGGCGGCGCCGGCTTCGGCGGCCTGTGGGCAGCGCGCGCGCTGGCGCGCGCAGATGCCGAGGTGCTGCTGCTCGATCGCGCCAATCACCACGTATTCCAGCCGCTGCTTTACCAGGTGGCCACGGCCGGTCTGTCGGCGCCGCAGATTGCCGCACCGATCCGCCATATCGTCGAGAAGCAGCGCAATTGCCGGGTGCTGCTGGCGGATGTCACCGGCATCGACGTCGCCGCACGTCTGGTGCGGCTGGCCGATGGCAAGACCGAGAGTTATGACTACCTGGTGGTTGCCACCGGCGTCACCCACTCGTACTTTGGGCATGACGAATGGGCGCCGTACGCGCCGGGGCTGAAGACGCTCACGGACGCGGTGGACATCCGCCGTCGCGTGCTGCTGGCCTTCGAGCGCGCCGAGGCCGAGAGCGATCCGCAGCAACGTGACGCCTGGCTCACCTTCGTCACGGTCGGTGGCGGCCCCACCGGCGTCGAGCTTGCCGGCACGCTGGCCGAGATCGCGCGTCACACGCTGCGCGGTGAGTTCCGCAGCATTGATCAGACCCAGGCGCGCGTGGTTCCGCTAGAAGGCGGCGAGCGCGTGCTGGCGAGCTATCCACCGTCGCTGTCCGCAAGCGCGGCACGCGATCTCGCGCGGCTGGGCGTGTATGTGCGAACGCAGATGGCGGCGCGCCAGATCGACGTCAATGGCGTGCAGGCGCAGGGGTCAGATGGAACGAGCGTCAGTTTTGCCGCGCGCACGGTGCTGTGGGCGGCCGGCGTGCAGGCGTCCGCGCTCGGCGCGCAACTGCCCGGCGAACGCGATCGCGTCGGCCGCGTGAAGGTCACGGCGGCGGGGCACCTGCCCGGTCATCCCGAGGTCTGGGTGGTGGGCGATCTCGCCCACCTGGAGCACGACGGCAAGCCGCTGCCAGGGGTGGCCGATGTGGCCAAGCAGATGGGTCGCCACGCCGCCGAGTGCATCGGCCTGCTGCTCGATGGCGCCACTGCAGCAGAGCTGCCCGCGTTCAGCTACTGGGACAAGGGGTCGCTCGCGACCATCGGCCGCAACTCGGCGATCGCGCAGTTTCCAGGCGGCATCCGCCTGTCCGGCTTCATCGCCTGGCTGGCGTGGATCTTCATCCACATCCTGTTCCTGATCGACTTTCGCAACCGCTTTGTCGTGATGCTCGACTGGGCCTCGTCGTACTTCACCTACCAGCGGCATGCGCGCCTGATCTTCGAGCGCGAAGCGCCGGTGCCAGCGGCGCCGGTCGAGTCCACGTCGCCGGACACTCTTGTGGCGGGCGTGAAAAGTCGCAACCCAACTCGATGGCGTCCGCTTCATTTAATGCGTCACTTTCACTGTGATCGCTATGTCCTTCATTTTGCAGGGCTTAAGAGCCGCGGAATGTAATTAACTCCAGCACGTAAGTACTTGAAGCGATTGAAGAAACACCGGCAATTCGCTTGACCCTCCCCGCCACGGTGCACTACAGTGGCGCGCTTGTGGGAAAAAGTGGGAGTCAGTGGGCTAGTTAGTAGTTGCTTCCGTTCTGGTGGCGGCTAGCTCAAGGTCTTGCTTTGGGGGCTAGGGTGGTGTTTCAGGGCGCGTCACAACTGACGATCGATGCCAAGGGCCGGCTGTCCATGCCGTCACGGCATCGTGACGCGCTCATGGCCCAGTGCGAGGGGCGGCTGACGCTCACGCGCCATCCCGACGGCTGCGTACTCGTGTATCCGCGCTCCATCTGGGAATCCAAGCGCGGCGAGATCGCAGCCCTGCCATTTTCAGCGCGCGCGCTGCAGCGCCTGCTGCTGGGTAATGCCACAGATGTCGATGTCGACTCCGCCGGCCGGGTGCTGGTGCCGACCGAACTGCGCAGCGCCGCCAGCATCGAACGCGATGTGATGCTGCTCGGCATGGGCGCGCACTTCGAGCTCTGGGACTCGGTGCGGCTTGCGGCGCATGAGAAAGAACAACTGGCCAACGGGCTGCCCGATGCCGCCGCGGACTTCACGTTCTGATGATCGTGAATGCCCGCCTCTGCCAACTCGACTTTTCTGCACCAGACCGTCCTCGCCGCCACGGCGGTCGCGCAGCTGGTGACCGACCGTGCCGGCACTTATGTCGATGGCACCTTCGGGCGCGGTGGGCACAGCCGGCTGATCCTCGATCAACTCGGCGCGCAGGGTCAGCTGATCGCACTCGATCGCGACCCGCAGGCGCAAGCCGCCGCAGCTGCGATCACCGATCCGCGTTTTCGCTTTGCACACGCACGCTTTTCACGCATGGCCGTCACGCTGGCCGCCATGGGTGTGACGCAAGTGAAGGGAATCCTGCTCGACATCGGCGTGTCCTCGCCGCAGATCGACGACCCGGCGCGCGGCTTTTCGTTCCGCGCCGCGGGTCCGCTCGACATGCGCATGGACACCACGTCGGGCATCACGGCGGCCGAGTGGCTGGCCACGGCAACGCTTGATGAGCTTGTGCGGGTGATCCGGGACTATGGGGAAGAACGGTTTGCTCTACCGATTGCAAAGGCGATTGTGGCTCGCCGCGCGCATGGGGATGACGATCGGCCCGCACGGCCGATTGCAACGACCGCAGAGCTTGCCGCACTCGTGGCAGACGCGGTCCCCAAGAGCCGCAAGACCGTTAAGGGCGGCGGGCAGCATCCGGCCACGCGCACTTTTCAGGCTGTACGGATTTACATCAATCAAGAGCTTGAAGAATTGGCGCTAGCCCTTGATCAGTCACTGCAGTTGCTCGCCACCGGCGCACGCCTGGCGGTGATCAGCTTTCATTCGCTCGAGGATCGCATCGTCAAGCGCTTCATCGAGGCGCAGGCGCACCCGGAGCGGCTGATGGACGCGCGCCTGCGCCATTTGCCGCTGGCGCTGGCGCAGCTGCCACAACCCACGCTGCGCGCACTGGGCAAGCTGCAGCCGCAGGCCGACGAGATCGCCGCCAATCCGCGCGCGCGCTCGGCCGTGTTGCGCGTTGCTGAGCGAACCGCTGAACGCGCCACCATGCCCGCGCAGGGAGCAGCCTGATGCGCGTGCTCGCCGTGGCGCTGGCGGCCTTGCTCGTCGTGGCAGCGATGTCGCTGGTCACCGCACAGCATCGCGCGCGCGGCCTCTTTGTCGATCTGGAGCGTTCACAGCAGCAGGCCAAGGTGCTTGATGCCGAGGGCGACCGGCTGCGCATCGAGCTGGGTCGACTGTCGCAGCCGTCGCAGGTCGAAGCCGGTGCGCGCCAGCTGGGCCTGCGTCCGGTCGATGGCAAGACCGTGGTGTTCCTACCGGCGCAGGGCGCCGGTGCGAGCACCGAGCGAGCGGTTGCTGCAGGGCAGCCTGCCCCAGCCGCTGGCGCTTCAAGCGCATCTTCACCAACCGCGCCTGCGGCGCCGGTCAAGAAATGAAGCAGCCTGCCGCCATTCGCCTTGGTGCCGGCAGCCGTGCCACTGCCGGTGCGCGCGCGGCCGCGCGCAGCAGCAAGGTGGGCTTCAACAGCAATCCGCTGCTGGCGGTCAAGCTGTCGGCATGGCGCTCCAAGTTCCTGCTGTTCACGCTGTTCTGCGCCTTCGTGGCACTGGCCGGGCGCGCGTTCTACCTGATGGGTGGCGTCAACACGGACTTTCTGCAGAAGCAAGGCGAGGCGCGTTACGCGCGCACGCTCGACGCGCCCGCCGTGCGCGGCAAGGTCACCGACCGCAACGGCGTGGTGCTGGCCGCGAGCGTGCCGGCGCGCGCGATCTGGGCAAGTCCCGAGGACGTTGAGCTGGACTCGCCGCAACTTGCGCAACTGTCGCAGCTGCTCGAGATGCCGCTGGCGGAGCTGAAGCGGCGACTGGTCAACGATGACCGCAGCTTTGTCTACCTGCGGCGCCAGGTCGACATCGAAATCGCCGAGAAGATCGTGGCACTGAAGCTCGCGGGCGTGCACACCAGCCGCGAGTTCAAGCGCCACTATCCTGAGGGTGCCACCGCCGCGCATGTGGTGGGCTTCACCAACGTGGAGGACCGCGGGCAGGAGGGCGTGGAGCTGGCGCACGAGGCCACGCTGGCCGGCCGCGCCGGCAGCCGCCGCGTCATCAAGGACAGGCTCGGCCGCGTGATCGAGGACGACTGGCTGCGCGAGCCGGCACCCGGGCGCGATGTGGCGCTGTCGATCGACAACCGCGTGCAGTTCATCGCCACCGCCGCGCTCAAGAGTGCGGTGCAGGCGACCAATGCCAAGGCCGGTGCGGCCATCGTGCTCGATGCGCGCACCGGCGAGATCCTGGCGCTGGCCAACTGGCCGAGCTTCGATCCCAACGTGCCGGCCGCGCAGCGTCATGCATGGGACAAGGACCGCCTGCGCAACCGCGTCATCACCGACACCTTCGAGCCCGGCTCCACGCTAAAGCCCTTTTCCGTGGCCACGGCACTCGACGCCGGGCAGGTGAATGCGGGCAGCCGCTTCCAGACCGCGCCCGGGCGCAT
This sequence comes from Burkholderiaceae bacterium, assembly GCA_044346055.1. Taxonomy (GTDB): domain Bacteria; phylum Pseudomonadota; class Gammaproteobacteria; order Burkholderiales; family Burkholderiaceae_F; genus JALHMQ01. The sequence goes on from JBIIZX010000092.1 coordinate 8,579, forward strand.
CGTCATTGGCGGCCGCACCATCACCGACTCGCACGCGCATGATCTGCTCACCGTCGAGCAGATCGTCGCCAAGTCGAGCAACGTCGGCACCGTCAAGATCTCGATGGACGTACCGGCGCAAAAGCTGTGGGACACCTATACGGGCGCCGGTTTTGGGCAGGCGCCGGCGGCCGGCACGCTCGGCTTCCAGGGCGCGGTGGCCGGCCGCCTGCGCCCGTACAAGACCTGGCGGCCGATCGAGCAGGCCACTATCAGCTACGGCTACGGTGTGAGCGTGTCGCTGCTGCAGCTCGCGCGTGCCTACACCGTGTTTGCGCGCGATGGCGACGTGGTGCCGGTGAGCTTGATGAAGCTCGATCCAATGCAGCGTTTGCCCAGCGTGCAAGTGCTCAAGCCCGAGACGGCACGCGCCATGCGCCGCATGCTGGAGCTGGCGGTCAGCGATGAGGGCACGGCTCCGCTGGCGCGCATTCCCGGCTATCG
>JBIIZX010000518.1:0-2678 GCA_044346055.1 Burkholderiaceae bacterium
CGAGCAGCCCGATCACGACACAACCACGCATCAATGGCACGCCAGTGGGCCGCAAACGGCTGCCAAGACGGCTGAACACCCCTCCACTGATCATCCAGTAGGAGGCTGGTGAAACATCCGGGCTAGCGCAGACCGGCACGTCCCCGGCTCTTGGCCCAACTAACTCGCCGTCCGCGCGTCCCCAAAGCCCTCGCGATCACGCAATAGCTGCCCGAGCTTCCAGCGCAGCTGCCGAACGGCCAGCGCACGCGCAACGCCGAGCAGGCCGGCCATCGCGATCACGAAGCCGAGCCAGCCGGGCAGGCCGAGTGCGCCGAACAGCATGGCCATGCCAAGCAAGCACATCCAGACGATGAAGTTGTTGCGCAGGCTGTTGTTGCGAGGCAGCTCCCAGGCACACAGGGCGTCGACGAGCTCATTGCGCTCGGCGCGGTTGAGCTCCGGCACCCGCTCGACTTCCCGCAACACCCAGCCGCGCGACACCAGCATGGACGCGGTCGGGGTCAAGTGATGCTTGAGCTTGGCTTTGGGAATCACGACAGGGGACGCGAGATCAACACCGCCAGAAAGACGCTCGCCAGGAAAACGTCACCACGAAGCATGCTCCCCCGCCTGCTTCTTCCACAGTGTTCGCGCAGCAACGCGAGAGCGAACACCCATTTCAACATCATGTGGCTTCGCCACTGATGTTGAACTGATCCAAACCGCTTTTCGTGCACGTGCGCGGCCAAGGGCCGCGCACGTGCACGAAAAGCGATCACATCAAATTGCGCAACTCCCTCAACGCCACTGACAGCATCGCCAGATCGACGTTGCGGGCCTCCGCCAGCTCTGACAGCAAGCGCTGTGCGCGTTCCAGCGCGCCGTCATTGCGACGGGCCCACGCATCGAGGGGACTGGCATCGCCTGCCGTGGCTTCGCGCATGGCTGAGGCGGCCAGCGCGCGTTGCATAGCGGCCAGGTCGTCGAGCAATGCACCCTTGGCCAGGCCCTGCCAGTAGCCCTCGGCGGGCAGCCGGTTCACCAGTTGCCGCAGGCGGGGCAGGTTGAGCTTTTCGCCCAGGGCGGTGTGCAGTTCGGCCACGGTCTCGATCGGTTGCTTGGCGCCTTCGGCAATTTCGACGATGTCGAGCGCGGCCTGCAGCGCGGTGCTGCTGGCAACACGGCGCGCCAGATCGTTGGGCACACCGGCCTCGATCCAGCCCTTGGTGAGAGCGTGCGACAGGCCGCCGCCGCCCTCGTTGCTCAACCCTGCCAGGCGCGCTGCCTCGCGCTGCCCGAGCGCTTCCACCGCGGGCCGAAAAGCCTCGATGGTGGCGCCAATCGGCCCGGCCAGCCGGCGCGAGCGCAGGAACCAGCTGGTCGCGCGCACCGTGAGCTGGCCGAGTTCGAGCAGCATCTCGCCCTGCGCCGCGTCGGGCACCTTGCTATCGAGGCTCTCGATGGCCTGCCACAGCGGCACGAAGCCGAAGCACTCGCGCGTGAGCAGATAGGCGCGCACTACCTGCGGCGCGCTGGCGCCGGTGGCTTCCATCAGCCGGTGCACGAAGGTCGGGCCCACGCGGTTGATCATGCTGTTGAGCACGTGGGTGGCGACGATCTCGCGCTTGAGCGGATGGCGCGGCATCACCGCGGCATAGCGCGCACGCAAAGGTGTCGGGAAGTAGCGCTCCAGCGCGCTGGCAATCCACGGATCCTCGGGCAGGTCGGAGCCGATCAGCGCATCGGACAGCCAGATCTTCGAGTAGGCGAGCAGCACGGCGAGCTCCGGCTGCGTGAGCCCGGTGCCCTTGGTGCGGCGGTCATCGATCTCCTCGTCGCTGGGTAGGTACTCGATGGCGCGGTTCAGCTTGCCCTGCTTTTCAAGGTAGCGGATGAAGCGCTGCTGCTGCTCGAGCAGTTGCACGCTGCGCCGCCTGGTAAGCGCCAGCGCCTGTGACTGGAAGTAGTTGTCGCGCAGCACGAGCGAAGCAACCTCGTCGGTCATCTCCGCCAGCAGCTGATTGCGCTGCTTCTCGGTTAGTTCGCCGTCGGCCTGCACCAGGTTGAGCAGGATCTTGATGTTGACCTCGTGATCCGAGGTGTCCACGCCGGCCGAGTTGTCGATCGCATCGGTATTGATGCGGCCGCCGCTGCCATCGGCCCCAACCTGCGCGTACTCGATCCGCCCGAGCTGGGTGCAACCGAGGTTGCCACCTTCGGCCACCACCTTGCAGCGCAGCTCGCGCCCATCGACCCGAATGGCGTCGTTGGCGCGGTCGCCCACTTGCGCGTGGCTCTCGTCGGCGGCCTTCACATAGGTGCCGATGCCGCCGTTGTAGAGCAGATCGACGGGCGCCTTGAGAATGGCGTGGATCAGCTCGGCCGGCGTCATGGCCTGCGCCGGGCTTTCAATTCCGAGCACAGCGCGCGCCTCGGGCGAGATCGGCACGCTCTTGGCACTGCGCGGCCACACGCCCCCGCCCCTGGAAATAAGCTCGGCGTTGTAGTCGGCCCAGGACGAGCGCGGCAGATTGAACAGGCGCTGGCGCTCGGCAAGCGATTGCGCGGGATCGGGCCTGGGGTCGATGAAGACATGCCGATGGTCGAATGCGGCCACAAGCTTGATATGCGGCGACAGCAGCATGCCGTTGCCGAACACGTCGCCCGACATGTCGCCGATGCCGACCACCGTGAAG
>JBIIZX010000093.1:0-9034 GCA_044346055.1 Burkholderiaceae bacterium
CCAGACTCAGCAGCGCATCAATGCACCGGTTACACCATCAGAAACGCCCAAATGGCACGGTCACTTGCTCCACCAGGCCCATACAACAGTGACTGGTGAAACATCCGGGCTAGCAGTGCAGCCAGGCGCTGAACAGCGTGCCGCTTGTAGGCTTGGCGCGTGATGGTGTGCGTCATGCCGGCTTCTCCCCCGCCTTATCTGCTGGCTTGCCAGGCACAGGGAGCTGCCTCACGGCGCCCGGCGCAACGCGTTGCAGCAGCTGGTCCATGTAGGGTGCGGACTCGGGAAAGGCCGTCTTTTCCGCAGTCCACATCTCGGCCGCACGACCCGGATTGCCCACGCTGAGGTACAGCATGCCCAGATGCGCGCGCAGCCCCGGGGGCAGCGCGAGATTGGCGGCGCGCGCCTTTTCGGCATGCGCCTCGATCTCCTTGATCTGCTGGCCCGGACTGACGCCCTCACGCAGCAGATAGGCGTACTGCTGGCGCGGAAACGTCTCCCACGCGTACAACGGCTGCGCCGTCTGCGCGCAGCCAGCGAGTCCAGCGACGGCGAACAGGGCGGCGCAGGCAGCGCCAGGGTTCATCGACGAGTCTCCTGGCCCCATTTGCCGGCGTCGCGGCCGGCGACCAGGTTGTCGACCGCCTGGCGCATCGCCAGATCGAGCACCTTGCCGTTGAGCGTGGCGTCGTAACCCGCACTGCCGCCAAAGCCCACCACTTCGCGCGACGACAGCTCGTACTCACCCGCGCCAGCCGCGGAGAATACGACCTCCGAGCTGAGCGTGTTGATCACATTGAGGCGGATCTTGGCGTAGGCCACCTGAGAGCGGCCGCGACCCAGGATGCCGAAGAGCTGCTGGTCACCCACTTCCTTGCGACCGAATTCGGTGATGTCGCCGGTGATGACGTGGGTGGCACCACGCAGCGCCTGCTGCGCGCCTGCGAGCTTTGCCTCCTGCGCGATCTCGTTCATGTTCTCGCGCTCCAGCACGCTGAAGCGCTGCGACTGCTGCAGGTGCGAGACGAGCGAGGTCTTGGCCTGACTGCCGAGGCGGTCCACACCGTCGGAGAACACGCCCATCATGTAGTTGGAGCGGTTATCGAACTTGCCCACGGCGACCGGGACCTTCGGTCCCTGCGGCGGCGGGGTAGTGGCGGCCTGCACCGTGGCCACTTCCACCGTCCGCGAGGTCTCTGTTGCACAGCCAGCCAGTCCGAGGACCAGCGCGCCGGCAGTCATGACGAGTATTGCGGATTTGTGCATTGCATCTCCCTCAGGTATTTGCTTCCTGAGGGAACTTAGCGCGGCAACGGCGCTTGCGGTTGACAGCCGGGAGCTGGAACATCGGACCAAAGCGGGCCGGACGCCTTTCGCAACCGTCCGGTCAACTACACGCTGCGAAACAAGTGATCGTGCTGCGGCCTTCTGCTCCGGCCGAAGCGCCACGCCGCTGACTACTTGTTCAGTTCATCCGACTTCCAGTATTTGCGCGCACCCGCGGAGATTCCGGCCTGCAGGCCGTTGCGGTTCATCGTGAAGACTTCGATGGGGCCGCTCGTCATCTCCATCTTGGCGGCCTCGGCGCCCTTGCCCTGGACTGCTGCGCTCGCTGTCGCGCCACCGCCGGTCTCCCAGCCCTTGGTGACGAAGTCGTTGAGCGCCTTGGCGTCCTTGAACACCAGCACCTCGCGATAGTCCTTGATGCCAAAGTCCACACCAACCGTGGCCTGGCCCATGTTCATATAGGTGTTCTTCTTGGTGCGGTTGTCGTGCACCAGGCCGGCGCCGCCGGCGCCACCGAGAAAGAAAGACACACCAAAGCTCGAGAAGCAGCCATAGCCGGCCGCACTCGCGACCCGCGCCTTCAGCTCGGGCTTGTGCTTGTACAGCGTGGCGAGCGCTTCATCGCACATCTTGCGACGCTCGGTACGCGCCTGCGCCACGCGCGCCATGACGATGGAGTTGCAAATGATCGCTCGCTTGCCGCGAAACCTTTCGCGTGCTGTCGGTGTCGAGCGCTCGAAGACTCTAAGCGGCAAGCTCTTGCGGGCCGGCGCAGATTGCCGCCTCGAGGCCACCTGTCGGGCTGCTCGCGACGAGCTCTGGTACGCGGTCAGTCTTGATTGGCGGTGCTGGCGCGCGGCGGCTCGTCGCGCAGGCGCGCGGCCGCCGCGGCCAGGTCCTCACGCAGCAGATGCAACTGCCGCCGCAGGTCGTAGTGCGTTTTGAGCATCGTGACGGGCGCGCGCTGCGCGTCGATCTGCGAGCCCAGAGCCTCGATCTCCGCGAGCAACTCTTCCTTGCCGCGCGCAAGCACGACCGCCTTGACCGCGCGCGCCTCCAGCTCCTTGACGCGGCGATAAAGCTTCTGCACGCGCATCTGCGCCGGCAGCATCAACAGACGCGGCAGCCAGTCGGAGGCCACCGCCGCCACCGCGGCCAGAGGAATCGCCAGCACCCACAGCCGCATCAACAGGTTGGCCAGCCAGAACGGCAGGACGCGATACAAAAACGGCGGCCCACCAGCGTACAGGCGCGCCACGTCCTCGGGCACATCGAACTCGGTCAGGCCTTGGATCGTCGGAAAGTCGCCAGCCGAGTGCAGCAGTCCCGGCCCGCCGTGGATCTCGCGCGCCGCTCGCACCAGCAGGAACGCGATGGCCGGATGCAGATCGTCGCGTGCCACCAGCGTGGCCAGGGCGGCCAAGGTCGTGACGTCGCGCTCGGGCTCGGGCCTGCGAAAGTCCACCACGCCGGCCGGCACCACCACTTTGCGTACCTCGGGCAGACGCCGTTGCAGCGCGTCCGCGCGCGGCCAGCTCACCGCCAGAACCTCGGGCGCGGCCAGCAACTCGCGCACCACGGGTGCGTCGGCCTTGGCCACGAACAGCGCAGCGTCGATGCTGCCGGCGCGCAGTGCGGCCGCGGCGGCGGTCACGTCGAGATCGAGCAGTTGCAGGCTGGCCGGATCGACGTTGGCAGCGCGCAGGACCGCCATGGCGAGCGCGCGCGTGCCGCTGCCCTGCGGCCCGATGTTGACGCGCTTGCCCTCAAGCGCCACCAGGGTCACATCGCCCAGCGACCGCCGCACGAAGAGCCACGACGGCTCGAAGTACAAGCGCCCGAGCGCGATCAGACCGGCGCGCTCGTCCGGCGGCACGACACCGCTCTGGATGAAGCCGACGTCGGCGGCTTGCGGATCGGCCCTCGGCCGCCGCAGCCGCTGCAGGTTCTCGATCGAGCCCTCTGAGGTGCGTACCTCGACGCGGACGCCGTCGCGCGCAAGGATCTGGGCGTAGCGCTGCGCGAACTCCAGATAGGCACCGCCCTCGGACCCGGCGGTGAAGACGATGCTGCGCGGCGGCGCCGGCCGCACTGCCCACCAAGAGGCCACCAGCCCCACGCCGGCCAGAAACACAGCGCCGATGATCCCCCATCGCAACCAGATGCTGCTGCCCGTCAAGTCGGTTTCCTCGATGAACGTAAGCGTCGAGGCTCGCACAGCCCGCATCCGCTTTGCAAGCGCATTCCCCGAGGCAGTCGCGCGCACAAGGTCGGGGCCAGGCCGCTGGCCGCATGCTCCTCGCGCCCACTCACCCGGCCCCGTGCTACCGGTCAATTCGCGAGGCGGAGTGATCGGTCAGAGGCACTCAGAGCCTATCAATCGGGCCCGCCCATTGGCACGCTCAATCCGCACGCTGAACACGGCCGCTGACCACACCCGCCGACCACGCCCGAGGACACCCCTCGTCGAAAGCATGTCCCTGCGCGCCTGTTACGCAAGTGGATCGACATCGCGACCCACCCGATGCTCGTTGCAGACGGAAGTTCACGCTGCGACGGGGCCGATGAAGATCGGCACTTCTGAGCGCGGCGGCAGGCGGCGAAACAACTCGCGGCCGAAGCGGCTCATCGCGGGCGGCGAATCCATGGCTTCACGTAGGCGGTTAGGCGATGGCCTCGATGGAGCAAGCCGCGCCACGCGGCACCGCGTGCGCCGAGAGGGCTGCAACTTTGGCCATGGACGGCGCCACGGCGCAGAGCGGCGCCTTGGCTGCGCGCGGCCCTACATGCTGCGGAACAGATGCGTGTAGCTGCGGCTCACTTCGAGCCGCTCCGCGTGGTCCCTGAGCACGACGTGCAGGCGCTCGTCCTCGCGTACGGCGTGGCTGATCACGCGTGAGTTGACGACAGTGCCGCGGTGGATCTGCCAGAACTGCTCCGGGTCGACCTCGTCGATCAGCTCCTTGAGCGTCTTGCGGATCAGTGACTCGCCGTCGCGCGTGACCACGCGCGTGTACTTGGCGTCTGACTGGAAGAACAGCACCTCGTCGACCGGCACCAGCCGGATCTGGCTGCCCACCGAGGCCTGGATCCAGCGCAGGCGCTGTGGCACGGTCTTGCCGAGCGCCGCGGCCACCTGTGCCAGCGCCGCGGTCAGTTGCTCGGAATCCGGCGCGGCCTGCGACACCCGCGCGCGCAGCCGCTCGACCGTCTCGGCCAGGCGCGCTTCCGAGGCTGGCTTGAGCACGTAGTCAATTGCCCCGCGCTCGAAGGCATCGACCGCGTATTCGTTGTACGCAGTGATGAAGACCAGATGCGCCAAGCCCTTGATCTGCGCCGCCGCCTGCAGGCCGTTCATTCCCGGCATTTCGATGTCGAGGAACACGAACTGTGGCCGGTGCTGCGCCACCATGGCCACGGCTTCCTCGCCGTGGCTGGCCTCGCCGACGATCACGAGCTGCGGCCAGAGCGTGCCAAGGGTGGCGCTTAACTGCGCGCGCAGCAGCGGTTCATCGTCGGCAATGACGGCGGTGGGGCGAAGGTCGTTCATGCGATTGGTGCGGGCGTGGGCTCGAGATTCAGGACGCAGTGTTTACGCCGTCGGATGCGCGGTGGCGCGCTCCTGGGCGGAGGCCGACTGCGGCGGGACGATAGTTGCACGCGGCGTTCCGGCGGCAGCCACCAGCAGCCGCTCGCCGTCCTCGCGATTGAGGACGACGATGCGCGCCGCGCTCGCCTCGTCTTTCGGCATGGTGAGCGGCACGCGCAGACGCGCACGCGCGCCGCTGCCATCGGCGGCCAGCGGCATCAGCGCCAGGCTGGCGCGCTCGCCATAGACGATGCCCAGCCGGTTGGTCACGTTGGCCAGGCCCGTGCCGGTGGAGGAGCTTTGCTCGGCGTCGCTGCCCTGCCCCATGCCAACGCCGTCGTCCTCCACATCGAGCTCGACAAACTCGCCGTCGCGCCGGCCGCGCACGTTGACCGAGCCACCTTGCACGCGCGGCGCGATGCCGTGCTTGACGGCGTTCTCCACCAGCGTGAGCACCACCAGCGGCGGCACCGGCATCTCGCGCAGATCGTCGGCAAGGTCGATGGCGTAGCGCAGCCGGCCGCCCATGCGCATCGTCATGATCTCAAGGTAGTGGCGCGCATGGTCGATTTCGCGCCCGAGCGTGACGTGCTGTGCGCGCATGTCGGGCACCGAGGTGCGCAGGTATTCGATCAATGCGTCGGTCATTTTCAGCGCGTCGCCACTGCCGCTTTGCACCAGATACCGCAAGTTGGCCAGCGTGTTGTAAAGAAAGTGCGGCTCGACCTGCGCCTGCAGCAGTCGCAGTTCTCCTTCGGCGGTGGCGCGCGCCGTGCGCTCACGCGTGGCCTCGGCTTCGAGCAGCTTGCGCGCGGCGGTGCGCTCCTTCAGCCGCATCTGCGCAATCAGCTCGGGCACGCCGGTGATCATCACAAGGAAGATAAAGGTCAGCGTGCCGGGCGTGAAGGTGTCGCGGTTCCACTGGCCAACCGCCTGCGCTGCCTCGGCCAAGACGCCCTTGGCCGCGCCGTCGCGCTTGACCGCATCGGTCGTCACATAGCCGACCACGGCACCGAGAAGACCGCCGATGCAGGCGAAGAGGATGAGCTTGCGCACCTTCTCGCGCCGCGGTTTGCTGTCCTTGGGCAGGAACTGCTTCAGGTTGCCGAGGTTGATGCGATAACCCACCCAGCTGTAGGCAACCATCATCGCGGTCAGGTACAAAACGAGATGCGGCACGATAATCGCCATCGCCGAGTACCAGCCACCGCGCTCGCGCAGCAGCCCTGGTACCACGAGAAGCGCAACGTAGCCCAGATAGCCCGCCGCCACCCACAACCAGCTGCGTCGCAGCCAGGCAATGGCAGCAGCAAAGTCGGCAACCTCATCCGCGAGCGGCAGGCGAAAGAACAGCACGCGGCTGAACCAGCGCACCGCGGCGGGAGCGTCGTGAACAGTGCCGCAAACGGCAGGCGGAGACCAGAGCATCGGTTGATTGTGACAAGCGCGCGCTGCCGCACCTACACAATTGGCGCGAGTTGCGGCGAATCAGGCATGAATCGCGGGTGAGGTGACATCAGTTGCAGCGAGATGCGGCCGTTGCAAATGCCCCAAACGACGCCGGATGCCCGCCTGCGCGGCAATGACGGCGCAGCCGCTGGGACACCCCTCCGCACTCCGTCGCCCCGGTGCAGGCGGGGCCGAACTGCGGAAGTGGATTCCCGCCTGAGCGGGAACGACGGCAAGACCCCCGCTCCATCAACTGCCCACTACTGCCGCCGCAACTGCTCCAGCCACCGATCATTGGGTGTCCAGTGGCCAAACGGGCGATAGGCGCCATCGCCGCCGCCCACCCCGCCGTGCGGGCCGCTTTGTGCGCGGTCCAGCAGCAGGCGGTCTTGCTCGGCCGTCAAGGCACCGCCGCGCACGCTGAAGCCACCCACCTGACCGCCCGGCGGCGCGGGCAGCGTGACGTTGGCGGCCCAGCTCTCGCCCGGCCGCATGGAAATCGGCGCAGGTAGGCTGCTAACAGCTGTTGGGTTCTGATCAAGCACCCACGGCGCCAGCTGCGTCACCACCAGCTGCGCGCGCGGCTTAACGGTCGGCTCGCCGATGCGCCCACGCTGTCCCCAGCGCACGATCAGGGTGCTGCTGGTGGTCGTCGGCGTGATCTTGTCGGTGATGGCCACGTCGCGGCGGAACTGGTGGTTCCGCTGCATCAAAAATTCCTCGATCACCATGGCGATGTCCTCACGGGTGGTCGAGTAGGCGTACTCGTCCGTGGCCTTGTCGCCGCTGAAGAAGCCCGCCGCTTGCTGCGGTGTGAAGTTCGTGAGCGTGTCATAGGCAATGCCATTGACGCTTTCGCCCGGCTTGGGGCCGGTCTGGAACTTCACCGAGGCCAGTGCCCGCATCTCGGGTGACGTCAGCGGCAACTGCGTGGAGAGCAGGTCCGAAGGCAGCTGGCGCGCGCTGAAGCGCGGCGCGATGTTGTCCCAAGCGGACAGCCCGTTGTTCAGGCTTCCGCGCGCCGTCGGCGGCAAAAAGTCCGACGCGTGGCCCAGCTCGTGATACATGAGCCAGCCGGCTTCATTGAGCAGGTAGTCGAGTGTGCGCGAGGTGCGCGAGCTCGCCGGGAACGCGACAAAGATGCTCTGGTTATTGAACGCGTAGCGCCACAGGCCCGAGTAACGCAGGTCGCGGTCGAAGTTGGAGCGGAAGTCCGGCACCTCGCTGATCACGTCACGCTGCTCCGGCGTCAGCCAGAAATTGTTGGCGTCGAGATAAATGGCGCCCGTGAGCGCGTAGTAAAAGCTCGGCCGCACCTGGCCGCCGATCACGATGGCGGTCACGCCATTGAACATGCGCTTCAGATCGTCGCTGGCGCTGGCCGAGTTCAGAAAGTCCTCGAAGTTCTTGCCCATCCAGTCGTGCGAGACGATCACCCGATCCATGATCTGGGCCGTGGTCGGCACGGCGCCACTGGTCGTCTGGTGCAAGAACGGCAGCGTGCCGAGCGTGCACAGGTTATTGTTGGTGGCATTGGTGTACTGCAGCTGCGGGTTGTAGGTGCAGCGGACCAGGTTGGCGACAAACGGGCTCGCAGCCTTGTACGGGTACACGCGCGAGACATGCAGGCCGCTGAACGGATAGGCGTTGTTGTTGGCCGGCGCCTGCGCCGTGTTCTCCACCACCACGATCACGTCATCGGTGTCACGTGCGCCAAGCGTCGTTGTGAGCGTGGCGCGAAAACGCAGCACGGTGTCGGTGCTGACCTCTGGCGCCGTGAAGATGGGCCGGCGCGCATCGGACAGATCCAGCGAGACGGTGGGGCCTTCGAGCTGCGTCCACGTGATGCCGTTGGTCGCCGCGACGGCGTCGCCAGCGGCCAGCGTCGGCCAGGCGCGCAGCGAGACAGTCGCACCCTTGCGCACCGACTGGTCAGGGCGCACCGAGATCGAGCTGGTTGTCGCCGCTGCGGTGGCATTGATGCTCACGCTGCGCGTCTGCACCGCCCCGCCTGCATCGCGGTAGCTGACGTTGAAGCTGTAGGTGCCTTGCGCGGCGGTGTCGAAACTGATTGCCTGCGTCTTGCTGGCCGTCAGGGCCACGGCCGGTCCGGCGGTCTGCGTCCACTGCACCTCCGACACAGGCGCCGAGCAGCCGGTGATGGCGGCACCGGCCGTCTTGCCGGCCGCAACACTGGTGTCCGCCACCACCGCAAAGCTGCCGGCGGTGCAGGCTGAGGGGGTTGGTGCGGGCGGGGACGAGCTGCCGCCTCCACCGCCGCAGGCGCTCAGTGCCAGCGCACAGGCCAGAGCGAGCAATCGGGGCGAAGCTGTGGAGCGAAGAATCTGGCGCATGGCGTTTTGCTTCATGACGTTGACTGCAACGGACGCGATCTTGGCATGGCCAGCCCGTCGCGCCGCCGCCGGCGGATGACGCGCCTTTCGGCGAGGACGGGCACCGCCTTAGCCCGGATGTTTCATCAGGGACGCGGGAATTGCGCGGCGCCGGCGCGAGCCAGATTGTGCGAGAGGGGCGCAGCCGATGCCCGTTGGCATCGGCGAGCACTTGAGCGCAAGCTGGCCGCGTCGGCGCCGCGCAAACCCGCGTAGCCCCGACCGACCAAAGTGGCTCGGACGACAAACACGCTTGCGGCCCTCATTGCAGAGGAAGATCGACCATGCGCGGGGGCGACCTGGTGAAACATCCGGG
>JBIIZX010000094.1:0-9027 GCA_044346055.1 Burkholderiaceae bacterium
GCGAACGCCTGTTGCGCCACCTGTCCCAGCGCGCCAGCAAGCTGGGCATGCAACTCGTCGCCGCCCCGCAAACCGCCTGAAACCTACTTTGCAAATCAACCACTTGCGAGGTGTTTCTTAAGAGTCCGTTGCACTGGCAGTGACGACAGGAAAGTGCTGAAGGAACCCTGATCCTGCCAGGCTATCGCTGCCATGCTCGCAACAAGCCAACAATCGCGCCAAGGGCCTTGCATTGGTTCCAGCGCGAGTGCACCGGCGTGGACGACCCGCTGCTCCACGCTCTTGTATTGCCCGATGGAGCCGGGGACGCGGGGCTCCTGGAAGCCTGTGCCAGCTACGGCCAATTGCGTGGCAAGCAAGATTTCGCAGCCCGGCTGAAACTCCTTCCACAATCGCTCGACATTGGCCAGCCATGCGCCATTCAGGCAGGTTCGCAGTTGGTCGTACGCTTCCCGCGGAGTAGCGAAGCGCTGCAGCCTCATTTTTTCGTCAAGGAGCGCATCGACGATCGACGACGGATCGTCGGGCCGCGGAACTAGCAGCGACTGCAGGCCACCCTCTGCAAACACCTCCTCAAGCAGGGTTTGCAGACGGGCAGTGCGGTCACGCGCTGCGTGACCGCTGAGATCGAGCAGATCGTTGCCCGTGATGATGGCGGCAAGCGCGATCGGGCTGGGCCGCCACAACGGAGGGTTGGCCGACATCAATCGCCGATCACGCGGATTTTCTGATCAGAGCTGCCCCCGCCCACTCCGTCGCACTGCTGCAGGAAAAAATCAAGGACCGTGAAGGCGTCCGTGGCGAACTTGCCGACTTCCGCCGCTGTCATGTCGCGCGGCGTCGTCGCCAGCAACTTCAGCGAACTCCGTAGATCCTTCAGCTCCTTGATCGAGATATCCGTGCCCGTCGTTCCGGCGGCATTGCTCGCCTGCTTGCCCGCTGACTTCTGCTTTGGCGCAGGACCCTTCACCGCCTCCTTCGCGCGGGCCTTGCGGGCGTTGACCGCGGACTTTTTGGCAGGCTTCTTGGCAGGCTTCTTGACGCTCTTCTTGCTCGTTGCCATTTTCATCTCCTCGGATGCGACGTCAGTGGCTCATGCCCTTGCCGGCAGTCGCGTCGCGTTCGACCGCCTGAAAGATCTGTCGTCCGAGCAGCTCCGTCCCGTGAGATGGGGCAGCGCCCAGTTCCGCCTGAATAGTGTCACGTGTCCTGCGGTACACGCGCAACGCCTCAACATGATTCGCGTGCTCAAGGTGATGGCGCATCAGCATCTGTGCAATCTCCTCAGACGCAGGATCGACCACATGCGCGCGTTCTATCGACAACAGAAGGTCGCCTGAACTCGGTTCGTCATCGAGTTGCGCAAGTGTGAGCAGCGACTGGCGCAGCAGCCTTGAAACCTGTGCGCGAGCTCCGAGCACCCAGGGGGTGCCCGGCTCACCTTGAAGAAACGGCCCGTTGAAAAGCGACAGCAGGCCAGACATGTCAGCCCGCAAGTCCCCGGCTGTTGCCGAGCCCCTCCGCCGAACGTCGTCCTCAGCCTGCTTGATGCGTGCTGCCGCGGCAACGAAAGCCCCGACATCGGACCAAACCAGCGATGAATCCAGTCGCACGCGACCCTCACCTACCACCACAGCTGCGTCCACCTCCAAGAGCCGCCGTAGACGAGCCACTGTGGTCTCCAACGACTTGCGCGCACGTGTGGCATCGGTTTCGGGCCAAAGCTGGTCGCATAGCCATGAACGCTCGGCCTCGCCTCGCCGCAGCAGGTGTGCAGCGACGAGCAGTTTCAGCAGTTCGAGCACCTTGTCCTGCGACTTGTGCTCCGGCTGATATGGCTCGCCCTTGATGCAGAGCCGAAACGATCCGAGGGTCTCAATCCGGACGGGCCACGGCCAGCGCTCGCACGCAAACGGCGGAGCGGCAAGGCGACGTCGCGCAATGAGGTCGCGCACGAAACCGGGCTCGATATCCCGTCGCAAGCCGGCATCGCACAGTCGAGCGAGTGTCACCCGATCGCGAGGAAGCAGCCGATACGCACTGGCAAGTCGCGCGAGTTTCAGGACCAACCTCAACGCATCTTCGTTAGTACCTCCAGTGCGCTGCCAGTCATAAGCGCAAGCGGAGGCTAGCAACCGCTCGCGGGCGTCACCGTACTCTCGCGCCGCAAGACTTCGCATCTGCGCCGCCGCGGCGTCTAAAGCACCGGTGCAGGCGAGCGCATGTGCGTGCTCCATTTCGAGTTCGACGTTGGGACTGGAGGGCTGAACTTGGCCGCGCAGGTTTGCGAGCCGCAACGCTGCCGCGGTGATGTCGAGTGCCTGCTGGCCTCGGCCGCATACGATTAGGACAGCGGCCTTCAATCGGGTCTGCTCGCGCGCCTCGGCCTCGGTCAAGCGACCCAACCCCTCAAACACTGGAAGCAACGCGAACGCTTCCTTGTCAGAGCCTGAACGCAGCGCCGCCGCACAGCGGAGCCGAAGCGCGGCAAAGCGCAACGAATCATCGTCTAGAGACTCTGCGTGTCGAGAGAGCTCGTCGAGACACCGCTGGAACATTGGCCCATGGCTATCGCTCGCATACAGCCAGCCGCGCTCAGACCACCATAGGGCACGCAGCCGAATGCAGCCTGACTCCACGACGATCAAACTGGTTGCCACTGCCACGTCACGCGCTCGCTCGAGGTCGATGAAGGCTCCGGCAAAGTCGACCAGAGTTGTTGCGGCGGCGACGCGCATGGAAGGCGTCGGCCAGCATTCAGCGCGTTGTAGACCTGCCTGCACCTGAAGCACGCCATCTTCGATTTCTGTGCGCGACAGCGCAACGGACCGAAAGGCGTACGCAGCACATAAGCGCCCGAGAACAAGCAACGGGTCCGTCGGGTTGTGATCCAGAGACAGAGACGGGTTGAGGTATGCCTCGATGACCTTCGGCATTTCCTCGTGCCGCTGCGTTCCGAGAAGATCAGCCACCATCGCCGACGCAACGCTCTGAAGCACGAGCACGCCATCTCCCTCGTCATGCGCTCGGCGAATCGACCGAATGAACCAGTCAGTCGCTCTAAGGGAGTCATCGGCCAAGAGTGCGTGCGCAATCCAGTAGCACGTCTTCGCAGGCGCATCGTTCAGGGCCGCACCGGCCATAGCCAGAAGACTGTTGGCGGGCCGGGCTGCCGCGACACTTGCGCAGTCCCGCATGAGTTCGGCGACGCCATCCATCGCACCCTGTGGACTAGCAAGGAGCCGCGCCGCCAGGCGGGCTGCCCGTTCTTCCAAATCGGCGTTGTTGTGCAATGGCTGCATAGAACTCGTGCGCCGTCCAAGGCGACCCAGTTTCATCCGACGCTTCGCTGCGGTCAACACGAGCGTGCCAGTAAACGCCCACCGAAGCTGCCACAATCAAACCATGTCGGTCACCCTCATCCTCGCCCGCGCCCGCAACGGTGTCATTGGCCGTGACGGCGCGCTGCCCTGGCACCTGCCCGAGGACCTCAAGCGGTTCAAGGCGCTGACGCTGGGTCATCCGGTGGTCATGGGCCGCAAGACCTGGGATTCGATCGTGGCACGCAACGGCAAGCCATTGCCGGGGCGGCGCAACATCGTCGTGACGCGGCAGGCGGAGTTCCAGGCGCCGGGGGCGGAGGTTGTCACTTCGCTGGAGGCCGCGCTGGCGCTTTGCACGGGCGCCGGGTCAGTCTTTGTCATCGGGGGTGCGCAGATCTACGCAGAGGCGCTGCCGCGCGCGGATTGCGTGGAGATGACCGAGGTCGACGCGGACTTCGAGGGCGATGCGGTGATGCCGCCGCTGGACGCCGCGCAGTGGCAGGAGACGCAGCGCGTGGCGCACGGGCCGAGCGCCGAGCGGCCGTTTGCTTACGCCTTTGTGACCTATCGGCGCCGCTAGGCGGGCCTGCTAGCGCCCGCGGCGCAATCGCTGCAGAGCAAAGCGCGCGGGGTCGACCGCCGCGGCCAGGTCGCGCTCGACGGGCAGCGGCTCGCCTCCCAGTTGTGCAGCAATGAGTTCAGCCAGCAGCGGGGCCAGCGTGAGGCCGCGCGAGCCGAGTGCGGTGAGGCAGGCCAGGCCGGGCAGGCGGGGCAAATCGGACAATTGCGGGCCGGCGCCGGCCATGTCGAGCTGCGCGGCACTGGGCATGGCGCCGGCCAGCGGCAACCGGTCGGCCGAGACGCAACGCACGCCGTCAAACAAGCCTTGCACTGCAACCTCGCCGGCAACCCCGAGCAGCCGACGCAGGCGCGCCAGGTTGCCTTCGTGCGCGCGCTGCGGGTCGTCATCAAAGCCGGGGCTACCGGGCAACTCGAGTTCGTACGTGGAACCGACAACCGCCGGTCCGCCATTGGCACCAGGCACCGTGTAGCCATCGCCAGCCAAGGCACAGCGCAACGGTGAAAGCAAGCCCGCGAGCAGGGACAGGCGGCCACGCACCGGCCGCAGCTGCGCCTGAGGCACCGGCACCAGGCGCGGTACGTCGAGCCCGTTGGCCAGCACGACAATGGCAGCACGCGCACTGCTGGGCGCCACATTGGCGCGCTCCGCACTGCCGCGCGCCGCATTCCTGTGGTCTGAATCGCAGCTCCACTGCGCCAGCCACTGGCCGTCGACCGCAGTGAGCTTCTGGACCTCCACGCCAGTCCGCACCCGGATGCGTTCGCCGCCGGCCGCCAGCAGCGCACGCGTGAACTGGGCTGCGTCGATGGCGCAACCCCGCTCGAACCACAGGCCGCCACGGGTCATCGGCACTCCGGCCAGATCCGTGGCAACCGCGGCATCGACATGGCGCGCGTAGGCACCCGGCAACGCAAGCGCGTCGCACGCGCGTGCCATGGCGCCCGCCTCGGCATCATCGGCTGCGAGTTGCAACACACCCATTGGTCGCGCTGCTGCGGAGAGTCCGAGCGCGCCAAGCAACTGCAGCGTGTAGAGATAGCCGGCGCGCGACAAACGGGCGAGGACACTGTCGTCCGGCGTCACCTGCGGGTGCAGCAGTCCCGCAGGCAGGGCCGAGGTGGCGCAGGCCGGAGCGGCGTTGCGCTCGAGCACCTCGACCTGCCAGCCGCGCCGCGCCAAGGCATGCGCGGTGGCAGCGCCCGCCAAGCCGGCGCCGATCACCAGCGCGCTGCGCTCACCGCGGTAGGCCGCGGCTGGCGGGTGGCGGCGCACGGTCCAGCGCGGTGCAAAGTGCGCCACCAGCATCTGCCGCTTGGCACCGAAGCCTGGCACGCGTTCCACCTCGAAGCCGGCCTGCGTCAGCGCTGCCCGCACCTCCGCGGCCACGCACCAGGTCGCCGCAGTGGCGCCAGGGCGTGCGATGCGGGCCAGCGTCTTGAGCGTGGCCGCCTGCCAGGGCGCCGGATTGCGGCGCGGCGCAAAGCCGTCGAGGTAGATGGCATCGGCGCCGAGTGCGAGTTGCGGCAGCAGATGGGCGGCATCGCCCAGCGCCAGCGTCAGCGTGACGGCGCCGTCTTCAAAACTGAGCCGATGCAGGCCCGAGAGCGGCAGCGGCCATTGCGCGGCGAGTGCTGCGCCGAGTGTCGCGAGTTCAGGCGGGACTGCCGCGCGCAGATCGGCCGCGGTGACCGGATGCAGTTCGATGGCGACCACGTACAGCGCCGCGCAACGCTGCGGATCGTCGCGCCAGGCTTGCCAGATGGCGAGGAAGTCGATGCCGAGGCCGAAGCCGATCTCCAGCACCACGAACTGCCGCTGCCCCTGCCAGCGCTGCGGCAGCCCGTTGCCGCCGAGAAAGACATGCTTGGCCTGCGGCAAGGCGCCGTCGCCGGACGCATAGGCATCGCCATAGCGGGCGCTGAAGGGGTGGCCGTCGCGCCAGGCCAGCGGTTCGGGAACGATGGCGCGAACACGCGGCGTGCGGTTGCGAGACGGTGCGCCGCGCTCGCGTTCGGCCGGGCCGCGCGCGCCGCTCACACCAGCCACCTTGGCGCCCTGCTCAAGTGGTGCTCAAGTGGTGGTCAAGCGACGCTCAAGCAGCGCTCCAGCAGCGGTCAGGCCAGTCGCCGCACGTAGCAGCGGCCCTTGGGCTGCGAGCACAGCAAGAGCCAGCGCGCCGCCGCGGTGCGGTGCTCAAAGGCGGCGTAGCCCGCCAGCCCCTTTCGCTTGATCCACGATTGCACAGCCGGGTCGTCCGGCATTGCGGAAAGCGGCGCGAGCTTGGCAGTCATCGGCGCGTAGTCGGCCGAGGAGAAGTGGAAGTAGCCGCCGTCATCGGCCTCGGCCTCGACACGAAGCAGCGTGCCTGATGCGGGCAGCACATCGGGCAGGCGCCCCTGCTCGAACACGCCAGCAGTGCGTGCGTCCTGCACCGTGGCAAAGTCGAGCGGTCGACCGCCGCAGGCAGCCAGCAACAACGCTGCGAGCCCTGCAGCGAGTGCAATGAACCACTTCCCTGACGGCCCGGCGATCGTCGTCGCCGCGGCTTGTGCCGCCCCGCGCATGAACGCCGGTGTCAGACCGCGATCTCGCCGGTTTCACCGGTGCGGATACGGATCACCTGCTCCACCGAGCGCACGAAGATCTTGCCGTCGCCGATCTTGCCGGTACGTGCCGCCTTGGTAATCGCCTCGATCGCCCGCTCGACCATCGCCTCCGGCACCACCGCCTCGATCTTCACCTTGGGCAGAAAGTCGACCACGTACTCGGCGCCGCGATACAGCTCCGTGTGGCCCTTCTGGCGCCCGAAGCCCTTCACGTCCGTCACGGTCAGGCCGGTGACACCAGCCTCCGCCAACGCCTCGCGCACTTCGTCGAGCTTGAACGGCTTGATGATGGCGGTGATCTGTTTCATGGAACCTCGAAGACGATTGGAGCGCCATAGACAAGAAAGCGCCCCCCGAGCACTAGAATTCTACCGGTGCAACGATTGACTTACGCACGCGAGCCCGCCAATCTTGCAACCGGCGCCGCGCCTTGAGGCGCGTCGATCGGGTTTCGATCGGCTCTGCGAGGCTACCTCGCGGCAACGTTGTACCGCAGTTTTCCGGCGCATGAGCCCCGCTGCAAGCGATTGCAGACTTGCTCACGCATGACCGGCCAGGTCGAGGTGCGGCGCCACCCTCCTTGGTTTGCTTGAGCCAGGTAAATGAACTCGTCGCACCGGCGTCAACTTGCAAAGGGACTCGCCGACGCGCTACTGGCCGGTGTGCCGACGCTTCAGTCAGGCATTCAGCGCGTCGCCAAGATACTCGGAGAGCAGCCAGCTTGGCTCGCACGCCTGGTTTATGAGAGTGTGATTCGGTTTGCGCACGTCTGGCATCCGTCGCAACGTGCAGCACTGACGGAGTTCATCGTCGGGCACTGGGCGAGCATCGAAGGCTTCGACAGCAACAACCTGTCACTGCGGTCGTATACGTTCAACGCGCCGTTGATGGCCGCACCAAACGGAGCAATCGGCCGCCTCGCCCTGCCAGACATCCCGGCCGTCGGAGATCTCGCTCACTGGCTTGGGGTCGGCGTAAATGAGCTGGCGTGGCTTGCCGACATCCAGGGG
Source organism: Burkholderiaceae bacterium (assembly GCA_044346055.1). Classification (GTDB taxonomy): domain Bacteria; phylum Pseudomonadota; class Gammaproteobacteria; order Burkholderiales; family Burkholderiaceae_F; genus JALHMQ01. The sequence goes on from JBIIZX010000094.1 coordinate 7,523, forward strand.
CGCAACAGTCGCTTCAGCGACGGGCCCCTTCAACACTATCGAGTGAGCGCGCTGCCGAAACGCGACGGGAACTGGCGGCTTGTCGAAGCGCCAAAGTCACGCCTGCGCAAGTTGCAGCGCCGACTGCTCGATGATCTGCTCGACTTCGTCCCCGTGCATGAGGCAGCGCACGGCTTTCGCCGATGTCGATCGCCCCTGACCCACGCTCGTCAACATGCTGGCAAGGCGATAGTCATGCGGCTGGACCTCGAGGATTTCTTCCCCTCGATTGGAAGGGCACGCGTTGCAGCCGTCTTTCGCACCATCGGCTATCCACCCGGGGTCGCGCTTTACCTCGCGTCGCTTTGCACCACGCAAACCCGGCGTCCCGCACTTGAAGCCGCGCTTCGCGGCGCGGGCTATCGAATGCAATCGACGACGCAATGGCAGAACCTCCAGCGTTACAGGACACCTCACCTTCCTCAGGGCGCTCCCAGTTCGCCGGCGCTGTCGAACCTGTGTGCGTTCCGCCTTGACCTGCGTCTGGCTTCTGCCGCAGAAGCGGCCGACGCCGTCTTCAGCCGCTACGCCGACGACCTGACCTTCTCTGGCGGGCCTGACTTTGCCCGTGGCGCAGAGCGGTTCGGTTTGCTTGTCACCCGCATCGCTGACGAGGAGGGCTTCCGCGTCAACACGCGCAAGACCCGGCTGATGCGGGCTTCAACCCGGCAGCGGGTGACGGGTCTCGTCGTGAACCACGCACCTGCGGTTGCTCGCGACGAGTACGAGCGCCTGAAGGCGATCGTCCACAACTGCCTGCGGCACGGTCCCGAATCGCAAAACCGCGAGGCATCACCGCGGTTCCGGGATCACCTCGGGGGCCGAATCGCTCATCTCGGCTTCGTCAATCCCGCACGAGGAGCAAGAGTTCGCGCGGCCTTCGACAGGATTTCCTGGCCAGACGCGCCGCCGCTTGATCCGCAAGGCGAAGCTCTTGCGTGACTTCACATGGGGCTACAAACCTGCTCTTCACGCCACCGCTTGGTGATTGCCGAGCACCAGTCGCGGTCACCGACCCGAAGGCAAGCCAACGGTCCGCCCTAGCGCGGGTTGGCCGCGACCGACTGCTATCCGCCCTGCTCTTCCCGCCACCGGTTGGTGATTGGATAGCGCCAGTCGCGGCCAAACCCACGGTGGGTGACGCGGATGCCCACCGGCGCCTGGCGGCGCTTGTACTCGTTCAAGCGAATCAGGCGCACCACGCGGCGCACGTCGTCTTCGGGCAGGCCGCCGGCAATCAGTTCGCTGGCGGCCTCGCCCTGCTCCATGTAGCGCTCGATGATGGCGTCAAGCACTTCATAGGGCGGCAGCGAATCCTGGTCGGTCTGGTTGGGGCGCAGCTCGGCACTGGGGGCGCGGGTGAGGATGCGCTCGGGAATGACCGGCGCCTCGCCCGCCGCCGCGGCCTGCGCATTGCGCCACTTGCACAGCCGATACACCAGCGTCTTCTTGATGTCGCGGATAAC
>JBIIZX010000520.1:0-2665 GCA_044346055.1 Burkholderiaceae bacterium
GCCGCATCGCTGGCGCTCCACCACGCCGCTGCACTGACGGCACCGCACCCGTCAAGAGGGGTTGGCCGGACGCATACGGCCAGCCGGCCTGCGACCGAGAGCTGGTGGATGGACGAGCGCGAGCGGCGCCAGCGCGAGGCCGTGGCGCTCCTGCGCCGCATCCAGGCCGAGCAGCCGGCGCCCGAAGTGGCAGCGGGCTGGATCCGCGGCTACTTTGGCGAGCTGCATCGGTCGAGCGATGCCGAGCGGCGCGCCCGCTCGACCGAGTTTCGCCAGCGCAACGCGCAGCTCATCGCGGAGCTGATGAACACCGCCACACCCGAGCAGCGCACGGTGCTCGCCAGGAAACTGCGCGGCTACGCCGAGGACTTCACGACGCTGGCCTCGGCCAACGGCCGCGGCTAGCGGGAAGGCGCGCCGGTCAGGCGCGCAGCCAGGGCAGCATCTCGCCCGCCACGTTCCACACGCTGTCGGGATAGGTGCCGGCCGGATTTCCGTTCAGGTAGTACCAGCCGGCGTTCGCGTCCATGAAGCGCGCGCTCGGCCAGCCGCCCACGCCGTTGGCTTCGTACTCGCTGCGCGCCAGCCCCATCGATTGCAGCACGCTGCCCAGCCATTGGTGCCACAGCAGCCCGTACCACTGGCCTTCGTCGATCAGGCCATCGTCGCGCTGGCGGTACTTGGCCAGGTTGCGGTAGTCGCAGTACTGCCCGGTGCGCAGGACGCCGCCGGCCGAGCCGAAGGACACCACAGGGATGCTGATCTGATCATGCGTGTAGTTGCCGGCCTCCTGGCTCCACGCCACCAGCGAGTGATCGAGCAGTGTGCGCCCGTCGCCGGTCGACACCGCGTCCATCTTGCGTACGAGGTCCAGCAGCACGCTGCGGAAGAACAGGCGGTTGCCGGCGGCCAGCAGGTCGTAGGCGCTTTGCCGCTGGTCGTGCTGATGCGCTACTTCCTGGTGCCAGCCGCCGCCATAGTCGCTGAACGTGTACTCGCGGGCGCTGATCGCCGCCACGCGCGACACACCGGTGGCAAAGGCGGCCACCAGGATGTCGTTGTACAGCTGCATGAACTGCGTCTGCAGCCCCGGCGTGCGGTCGAAGGCGCTGTTGTCGCGGACCGCGGAGGAATTGGTGGTCGGCCTCGGCGGCGGCTGCAGCGCGGTGACGCTGCGCAGCTTGCGCTGCAGCTCGAACATCCGCTGCATGTGCTCGTCGAGCCGCCGGCGGTCCTCGGCCGACAGCCTCGCGTTGCTGTTGCGCAGCTGCTGGTAGCTCGCCAGCACCTGGTCGACCAGCAGCGCCTGCTGCGCAGCCCCGCTATTGGTGGTGCTGGTGCCGAACAACACGTCGAACAGGTGCTGGTTGGACGACGATGTGCTGCTGACCTGCCGCAGCGTGCCGGTGCGCGCCGCCGGATCGGCATGCGCGTACGAGAGCGCGCCCTGTACGATCACGCGCTCGCGCACACCCGTGCCATCTCCGTAGAAGCTGCGCGACCAGCCGATGATCTGGTCGATCGTCTGCCGCGCATAGGCCGATGCGCCGCTCGCCGACACCTGATCGGAGGCCGCGAAGTTGCCCAGGTGCACGCCGCGCGAGTGGCCCAGGTACAGCGGCACGTCCAGCCCGTTGAGCACGTTCATCTTGCCTGCCAGCACGGCGCTGAACTCGGTGCTCGGCGCGCGCAGCAGCGCGCTGACGCGCGTTTCGCCATTGGCCACGGTGGGCAACAGCGGCGCCTGGCGGATGGTGTGGCCGCCGTAGCTCATCGTCGTCGGCGTCGCAGGCAGCGCCGGGAACATGTCGCGGTTGCGCACGGCGCCATGCTCGGTGCCGAAGTCGACGAAACACTTGAAGCTGCGCGCCTGTGCCGCGGCCTCGCGCGGCGTGAACAGCGACGGCAGGAACGGCAGCGCCAGCGCGGCGCCGCCGGGGCCGGCCAGGAAGCGACGGCGATCAGGGCGGATCGGCGCACTCATCGGAAATCCCTCACCATGAATTCGGGTCGCAGCGCGATGTGCGCCAGCAACTGCCGCAGCGGCACGCCGGCCCGTGCGGCCTCGCGCAACTCGGCCAGGACCGGCGCGTCGATCGACTGTTCGCGGCGCGCAAAGGTGTAGCGGAAGTACTCCTGCGCGAAGCAGCGCTCGAACTCGCCGCTCTCGGCGATGTACTGCGTCAGCTGCCGGGCATCGCTCGCGCCGCGCGCATCGTTGGCCAGCACGTAGGGCACGGTGGCGGTGCTCACCGCCTTCGTTCCCACCAGCCGGCCGGCCTCGATGAGCTGCTGCGCGGTGCGGGTACGTCCCAGCGCATCAAAGTTCTCGGTCGCAAAGCCCATCGGGTTGAGCAGCCGCACGTGGCAGGCGGCGCAGGCGGTGCCCGGCGTCTCGGTGAGTCGCTCCACCACCTCGCGCGTGGTGAGCTGGCCCGACAGGTTGACCACCGCGTTCATCGCGTCCGGTGGCGGCGGCGGCATCACCTGGCACAGCAGCGCGCTGCGGATGCGGTAGCCCTTCATGATCGGCCGCGTGTTGGCACTGCCCGAGGCGACGAAGGCCACGCGGGTGATGAGCCCCGCGCGCGCCCATTAGCGCTAACTTAAATCTTGAGTATTTTCGTGAAGGCGCCGATACTTTCTTGGTGTTCACGGATGGACC
>JBIIZX010000095.1:0-8968 GCA_044346055.1 Burkholderiaceae bacterium
CTGACACCCAGACTCAGCAGCGCATCAATGCACCGGTTACACCATCAGAAACGCCCAAATGGCACGGTCACTTGCTCCACCAGGCCCATACAACAGTGACTGGTGAAACATCCGGGCTAGGCTGCCAAGCGTTCGGCCGCGGGCGGCGCCGCGCGGCGTGATGCTGACAGCGTGGCAAAGTACACGTCCTCCAGGCCACCTTCCACCGGCTCGAAGCCTGCCTCGGGAGCGCTGTCAGCCACCACGTGCACGACGGTGCGGCCTTCGCGCAGGCGGGTGGAGATGACCTCCATCCTCGCCTTATAGCTTTCCAACTGATCGCGCTCGATCACGCGGCGCCACACGCGGCCTGCCAGGTCATGCATCAGCTCGTGCGGCACGCCCTCGCGCACGATGCGACCGCCGGCAATGATCGCCATGCGCGAGCAAAGATCGGCCACGTCATCCACTATATGCGTCGACAGGATGATCACGACCTGCTCGCCAATCTCAGCCAGCAGATTGTTGAAGCGGTTGCGTTCCTCCGGATCGAGTCCCGCCGTGGGCTCATCGACGATGATGAGTTGCGGGTTGCCGATCAGCGCCTGCGCGATGCCAAAGCGCTGGCGCATGCCACCCGAGAAGCCGGCAATTGCCTTCTTGCGCACGTCCCACAGATTGACCTGCGCCAGCAGCCGTTCCACCGTCTCGCGCCGCGCCTTGGCATTCGACTGGCCCTTGAGCACGGCAAGGTGATCGAGCATGTCGAACGCAGTGACGCGCGGATAGACACCGAAGTCCTGCGGCAGGTAACCAAGCACCGCCCGCAGCCGCTCCGGCTCGGCCACCACATCGATGGCGCCGCCATGACTGCCTTCAAACCGGATGCTGCCACTGCTGGGCGCCTGCAGCGTGGCTACGCAGCGCATGAGCGTCGACTTGCCCGCCCCATTCGGCCCGAGCAGGCCATACATGCCGCGCGGAATGGTCAAGGACACATCGTCAAGCGCGCGAGTGCCGTTGGGGTAGGTGTGGGTCAGGTGCGAGATCGTGAGCATGGCGGACTCTTCATTGAGCGCGTAGACAAACTTCAGCGCAGCGACAAACGCATGAAAGAATGACGCAAAGGCTGCGAGCCGCACTGTACGAAAGACAGGCAGCAGGACGTATTAGGTGTGCGACGAACCGACGCTTGCGAGGGATGGAGCGCAGAGCCGCGTGTGTCGCCTGTGCAACAACACAAACGCAGCATCAGTGTCAGCGCCGGTGGCTTTTGGGCAAGTGTCTACGTGGGGGCCAGTCTCTACACCGGAACCGGCAGCCCTACACAGCAACCGACATCTACGCTGGAACCGCCAGGCGCTCGCGCAGGTCGTTCAGGCCGGTGGGTGAGGCCAATGCAATCAGCACATCGCCGCCCTGCAAGCTGGCCTCGGGCCCCGGATTGATCTCGATGCGGCCGGCCTTGCGCAGGCCGAGCACCAGGTATTCGGAGTCGCGCAGCTGCAGCTCGCCCAGCGGCCGCGGACTCATGCCCGCGGGCACGACCACGTCGACCACGCGCATTGCATCGGGGTGATGCAGCAACTCATCGACGAAGCCGGCTGCCTGCGGCCGCAGCATCGCCGAGGCCATGCGCAGCGCGCCCGTGAAGTCGGGCGAGACGATCTCGTCCGCACCGGTGCGGCGGCACTTGTCGACGTTGCGCACATCGTGCACGCGCGCCACCACCCGCACCTTGGGATGCAATTGCTTGACCGACAGCGCGATCAGCATGTTCTTGCTGTCGTCGCCCGTGACCGCAAACACGCCGGCCGCCTGTTCCAAACCCGCTTCGCGCAATACCTCGTCATCGCTGGCATCGGCCAGCAACACGCGCTCGCCCGAGCGGCGCTCCTGCACCAAATAGCTGTCGATCGCCGCCTGCGAAGCCTCGATCGCGACGCACGCGTGCCCGGTGGCGCGCAGTTCACGCACCACGTTGGCACCTATGCGGCCCAGCCCGCACACGATGTAATGGCCCTGCATCTTGCGTATCTCCCTGACGAGTCGCGCGCGTTGCCGCGCCGGGTCCATGGCGCGCGCCAGCAGCAACGCCGTGAAGTTGGAAAACATCACCCATACGTAGCCGATGCCCACCAGGCCGATGGCCACCGTGAAGACGCGGCCGCCCCAGCCGTGCGACAAGTCAATCACCTCGGCATAGCCGATGGTGGCCACCGTGATGAACGTCATGTAGAAGGCATCGAACACCGTCGCCTTGCCTTCGGCGATCAGGTAGTAGCCCAGCGTGCCGACCGCGTGGACGAGCACGAGCGCGATTGCTGCGTTCCGCAGGTTGGCGCGCAGTGCGTTGGTGGTGGGATCAGCCATGGTGGGGGCAGGCTATTGAAGCTCTGGGCATGCGCCTTGCGTCGGCGCGAGGACACAGTGTGGAACTAAAAAGAAAGGCATTGGGCTAAGCATTACCCGGTTTTTTCTCTAAACTTTCGCAACGCCAAAAGCTATTGCGGGTAAACTCGTGACCACCTCTATCGGAAAGGACAAGATGAACTCCGCCGCCAAAGCCATCCAGAACGAAATCTCCAAGCGCGAACGCGAAATCGATGCACTGAAAACCGCCTTGTCGGCGCTGTCCTCCACCGGCGTTGCCCCCGCCAAGTCCGGCAAGCGCCGCGGCCGCAAGCCGCTTACGCCCGCGCAGAAGAAAGCCATCAGCCAGGCCATGAAGGCGGCATGGAAGAAGCGCAAGTCGGCGGCGAAGAAGGAAGAGTAGGGGAACGGATTCAGGATTCAGGATTCGGGATTCGAGATTCAGGGGACAACACCCCGCAAACCAGAATGCCAAATCCGGAATCCGTCGCTAATGCGCTTCGTCCCAGTTAAGGCCCACACCGACTTCTGCCAGTAGCGCCACCTTCAGTTCGGCCACGCCGCGCATCATCTCCGGCACCTTGGCTTTCACCACCTCGAGTTCGGCCTCCGGCACTTCCAGCACCAGTTCATCGTGCACCTGCATGATGAGCTTGCTTGCCAGCCGTTCGCGCTTCAGCCAGTCGTGCACAGCCAGCATCGCGAGCTTGATCAGATCGGCCGCGGTGCCCTGCATCGGCGCATTGATGGCGGCCCGCTCCGCACCCGCGCGGCGCGGACCATTGGGTGAGTTGATCTCCGGCAGCCACAGGCGGCGGCCGAACACGGTTTCCACATAGCCCAGGCGCTTGGCTTCGCGCCGCGTGCGCTCCATGTAGTCGGCCACCTGCGGATAGCGGGTGAAATAGCGATCGATGTAGAGCTTGGCTGCCTCGCGCTCGATGTTGAGGTTCGAAGCCAGTCCAAAGGCGCTCATGCCGTAGATGAGGCCGAAGTTGATGACTTTGGCCGTGCGCCGCTGGTCCGACGTCACTTCCGCCAGCGGCACACCAAACACTTCGCTCGCCGTGGCCTTGTGAACGTCTTCGCCGGCGTTGAACGCCTTGAGCAGCCCTTCGTCACCAGAGATGTGCGCCATGATGCGCAACTCGATCTGCGAATAGTCCGCACTGACGATGCGCCCCGCCAGCGGCGCAATGAAGGCTTCGCGAATGCGCCGGCCCTCCGGCGTGCGGATGGGAATGTTCTGCAGATTGGGGTCGCTCGACGACAGCCGCCCCGTGCCCGCCACCGCCTGCCCATAGCTTGTGTGCACGCGCCCGGTCTTGGCATTGATGCTGGCCGGCAGCTTGTCGCAGTAGGTCGATTTGAGCTTCGACAGTCCGCGATGCTCAAGCAGCGCCTTGGGCAGCGGATAATCCTGCGCCAGCTTGTCGAGCACTTCCTCATCCGTACTCGGGGCGCCACTGGCAGTCTTCTTCACCACCGGCAGCCCGAGCTTGCCGAACAGGATCTCGCCAATCTGCTTGGGCGAGCCGAGGTTGAATGGCTGCCCGGCCAGCTCATGCGCCTTGCCTTCAAGCTCGTTGATGCGCCGCGCCAGCTCTGCGCTCTGCGCCAGGAGCTTGTCGCGATCCACCAGCACGCCGGTGCGTTCCATTTCAAACAACACATTGGCCACAGGCAGCTCGATCGACTCATACACGGTGCGCAGCCGCGGGTTGTCCTCGATGCGCGGCCACAGCGTGCGGTGCAGGGCAAAGGTGACCTCGGCATCCTCGGCTGCATACTCGGTGGCGCGCTCCAGTGCCACCTGGTCAAAGCGGATCTGCCCGGCGCCCTTGCCGCAGACCTCGGTGTAGGTCAGGGTCTTGCGACCCAGATGGCGCTCGGCCAGCGAGTCCATGTCGTGGTTGCGATGCGCTTCGAGCACATAGCTTTGCAGCAGCGTGTCGTGCGCAATGCCCGCCAGCCGCACGCCATGATTGGCGAACACATGCTGGTCGTACTTCAGGTGCTGGCCGACCTTCTTGTGGCGCGCGCTTTCAAGCCAGGGCCGCAGCCGCTCCAGCGTTGCGTCCCGCGGCAACTGGTCAGGCGCGCCCGCATAATGGTGCGCCAGCGGGATGTAGCAGGCCTCATGCTCGTGCACCGAGAGCGAAATGCCGACCAGCTGCGCCAGCATTGGATCGAGCGACGTGGTTTCGGTGTCCACCGCGGTCAGCTCCGCATGGTTGATCTTGTGCAGCCAGGCCTCGAGCTGCTCGGCGGTCAACACCGTCTCATAGTGCAGCTTCTCGGGTGCGGGTGGCGGCGGGGGCGGCGCCAGCAACGACTCCTGTGCGCCCGTCATGGGCGCCGGCGCCGTGCTCGTGGTGCCCCCCGTGATTTCCTTCAGCAGTCCCTTGAACTCAAAACGTTCGGCCAGTAGTTGCATGGCCTGGGCGTCGGGCTCGCGCACGCGCAGCACCTCGAACTCGGGTACGTGCGCGGCGACGTCGCCATCGGTCTTCACGGTGACGAGGGTGCGCGCGGTCGGCAGCCAGGGCAGCGCCTTGCGCAGGTTCTCGCCCACCACGCCCTTGATCTCGTCCACGTGCGCGACCACGCTGTCGAGCGAGCCATACTGGGCGAGCAGTTTGACCGCGGTCTTCGGCCCCACCTTCTCCACGCCCGGCACGTTGTCGACGCTGTCACCCACCAGCGTGAGGTAGTCGACGATGCGCTCCGGCGGCACGCCAAACTTCTGGCTCACGCCGGCCACATCGAGCCGCTCGCCGCTCATGGTGTTCACCAGCGTGACGTTGGCATTGACCAGCTGCGCCAGGTCCTTGTCGCCGGTGGATACCACCGTGCGCACGCCATGCGCCTCGGCCTGCCGCGCCAGCGTGCCGATCACATCGTCGGCCTCGATGCCCTCGATCTCGATCACCGGCCAGCCCAGCGCGCGCACCGCCTCGTGAATGGGCGCGATCTGCCGCACGAGATCCTCGGGCATTGCGCTGCGGTTGGCCTTGTACTCGGCAAAGAGGTCATCGCGGAAGGTCTTGCCCGGCGCGTCGAACACGCAGGCGCAGAAATCGCAGGCTTCGTCCTTGCGCAAGGCACGCAGCATATTGATGTAACCACGCAATGCGCCCACGGGCTCTCCCTGCGAGGTTCGCAGGTCGGGCATTGCATGGAAGGCACGGTATAAGTAGCTTGAACCGTCGACGAGCAGCAGGGTTTTCACTGCGGAAAGGTGTCCGATGTTGGATCGCAAGAAGAACATCCCCGGCCTGCGGGGTGTGACCATGCCGGAGCGTGCCACGCACCAGAAGGCGCGGGAGAGCTGGCACCTGTGGGGGATTATCTCGGAGTTCGTCGAGTCGGCCGAACGGCTCTCGGAAATTCGTCCGGCCGTGTCGATCTTCGGCTCGGCGCGCAGCAAGGCCGGCACGCCGGTGTATTCGCTCACCGAGGAGATCGCCAACAAGCTGTCTCATGCCGGCTTTGCCGTCATCAGCGGCGGCGGTCCCGGGATCATGGAAGCGGCCAACAAGGGCGCGCAGGCCGGCCCCTCGCCCTCCGTCGGTCTGAATATCGAGCTGCCGTTCGAGCAGTTCGGCAACCCGTACCAGGACATTGCGCTGCGCTTTCGCCACTTCTTTGCGCGCAAGGTCGCCTTCGTGAAGTTCGCCACTGCCTATGTAGTGATGCCTGGCGGCTTTGGCACGCTCGACGAGCTGAGCGAAGCGCTCACGCTGATGCAAACCGGCACCGGCCGGCGCATGCCGGTGATCCTGGTGGGCAGCAGCTTCTGGCGTGGGTTGCTGCACTGGATGGAGGACACGCTGGTGGGCAACGGCATGATCGGCGCCGAAGACATGAAGCTCATGACCGTGGTCGACGACAGCGACGCCGTGGTCAATGCCATTTTCGACTTCTACGAGGCCAAGGGCTTCGATGGCAGCGCCGCCGAGCGCGAGCGGGTGTTGTATCTGTAGCCGCAGGCTCCGCTCGCGTGGGGGCCTGCCACTACAATGCACCGCATGAAGCGCGTCCCCGGCTTTCGCATCAACCTGCCTGCCCAGAAGTTGCCGCCCCAGAACTTGCCGCCCCAGAACTTGCCGCCCCAGAACTTGCCGCTCCAGAACTTGCCGCCCCATTCGCGGCGCGCTGTGCTCGCGCTGCTGAGCCTGGGGTGCGGCGCGGCGCTCGCGCAACCGGCGCCGCCTGCTCTGACTTCTGAGCCACTGACCGCGCCGCCACCGCTGGCCGCACCCGCTACCGCAACTTCGCCCGCTGCCCCTGCAACTGCGCGGACCGAGGCAGCCGACGAAGCGACGCCAGCCGACTTGCCTCCGGCGCGTCGGGCGGCGCCGGAGACGAAGATCGAGCAAAGGCGCAGCGGCAATCGGGTGGTCGAGGTGGTGGTGACACCGGCCGGCAGCACCCGCAGCTACACCATTGTCAATCGCGAAGGCCAGCGCCCCACCGGCGTGCAGGATCTGTCCTCGGGGCTGTCAACGCCGCGCTTCTTCCAGTTCGAGTTCTGACGCACCGCGCACTGCCGGCTCGCCGCGTCAGCCCGACCTCCAGTTTCCATGGCTGTTTTCACCTCGCTCAACCAGGACGACGTCGTGCGCCTGCTGGCGCACTACAATCTGGGCGAACCGCAGGGCTATGACGGCATCGCGGCGGGCATCGAGAACACCAATTACTTCCTCGACACCACGCGCGGCCGCTGGGTGCTCACACTGTTCGAGCGGCTGACCTTCAAGCAGTTGCCGTTTTACCTCGACTTGATGCGCCATCTGGCGCAACGCGGCCTGCCGGTGCCGGCACCTCAGGAGAACAACGCCGGCAGCCTGCTGTCGGAGGTGCGCGGCAAGCCGGCGGCGATTGTCACGCGTGTGACGGGCCAGTGGATCAAGGCGCCCACCGAGCAGCACTGCGCCGTCTTTGGCGCGCTGATCGCCCGCATGCACATCGCCGCCCAGGGGTTTGCGCAGTTCCAGCCCAATTTGCGCGGCGTTGGCTGGTGGAAGACGACGCTGCCCAAGCTCGAGCCGCATGTGCCGCATGATCTGTTTCACACGCTCGCCGAGGAATTGATCCACCAGGACAGCTTCTTTCGCAATCCGGTGTTCGAGCGCCTGCCCCAAGGCCCCGTGCATGCGGATTTGTTCCGCGACAACGTGCTGTGGGTTGAAGAAGGCAGCGCGCCAAAGATCGGCGGCGTGATCGACTTCTACTTTGCCGGCTGCACGCTGTGGCTGTTTGACCTGGCGGTGGCGCTGAACGACTGGTGCGTGGATCTGGACACGGGCGAGATCATCGAGGCACGCGCCAAGGCCATGCTTAACGCGTACCACGCGGTGCGCGCACTGACCGATCTTGAAAAGCAGGCCTGGCCCACCGTGCTGCGCGGGGCTGCGCTGCGCTTTTGGATATCGCGCCTGTATGACTTCTACCTGCCGCGCCCGGCACATGTGCTGACCGCGCATGATCCGACACGTTTCGAGCGCATGCTCGCGGACCGCGTGGCTGCCAAGTCGCTGCCATGGGTCGATTGAACGCGGACACCAGCATCAGCCTTGCGTAACTTCAGGCCCTTATGTTGATCAACACATTGCCCGCCGGTCATGGCTTGCGCTGGCTCAAGGAAGGTTTTCGACTGGTGCGGCAGCAGCCACTGGGGCTGCCCGCGATGGTCGTGGTGTATCTGGCCATGCTGCTGATCCCGGCCGGATTGGCCTCCAGCAGCCTGCTGCCACTGGCCGTGCTGGGCATCGTGATCTCCGGCGTGCTCCAGCCATTTGCCAGCGTGGGGCTGATGCACTGCGTGAAGGACGCCGCGGAGGGCAAGGCGCCGGCGCCGCAATCGTTTGCCCGGCCGTTCAAGGACGCGGCCACGCGCTTGAATCTGTTTCGGCTCGGGCTGGTCAACGCCGCGCTGCTGGCGGTGGTTGCCCTGCTCGCCGCACTGCTGTCGCCCGATGTGAGTGCAGTCAAAGGCCCGCCCACCTCGCTCGACGACCCACGCATCGTCGGCATGCTGTGGCAACTGGTGCTCTACATCCCGGTGCTCGCCGTGATGTGGTTCTCGCCCCTGCTCTCCGGCTGGCACCAGATGACGCCGGGCAAGGCGATGTTCGGCAGCGCCGTGGCCGGCCTGCGCAACATCGGCGCGCTGACGCTCTACGGCATCGCCTCCGCCGCCGCGATCCTGCTCATCAGCCTGGTGATCGTTGGCCTGCTGTCGATCGTGATCCGCTCACCCGAACTGCTGTCCTTCATCCTCGCCCCCTTGGCACTGATCCTGATGGCGGTGGTGCAGGCGAGCTTTTATCCGATGTACCGCGACATCTTCGAGTGAGCACTTTCGGTGTACGCGATGCGCTACGCGCATCGCACGTGCACCGAAAGTGATTAGTCAGAGGACTTCGCTCCGGGGCGGCCGCGCGCGAAGCCCTCTAACAACTTCAACGCGCGATCACCGTCGGTGGCCGGCAGCATCAGCACGGACGCGAACAAGGCGGCCGGGCTGGCTCGAAGCAACGTCGCTTGGGCTCCCTGCCGCGTAGCCCGGCGTGCCGTGCAGCGAAGTCGTGCCCGATTGCCCTCGCCCCGC
>JBIIZX010000521.1:0-2652 GCA_044346055.1 Burkholderiaceae bacterium
TTCCATGACTGTTGCAAACTGGCGGAAGCGGTCGGCCTCGAACCGACATGCCGACGCTGCGTCGGCTCCTGCTTAGCAGGCAGGCGGGTCTGCCAGTTCCCCCACGCTTCCGTGTGTGGTCTCCGTAGCACGCTTCGATCGTGCGGCCTCTTGTTCCCGAAACAAGCGCTCTGCCAGGCTGAGCTACACGGAGGTGTTCTGGTCAGGGTGGCTGGCTCCGCCCCAGCCGCCTCCTGCTCCCAAGGCAGGCGCTCTTCTCAATGAGCTACACCCTGAATGTGATTGGTCGGCGCGCCTGCCCTCGAAGGAGGACCTTGCGGATAAATAGTCCGCTGCGCTGCCTCTTACGCCACGCGCCGTGCGTGCTGGTGCCGTCGCGAGGTAATGCTCCTCGCGCCTCTCCCGTACCAGGGGAGCGTTCCGCTTGCAGAACTTCGACGGCGGCGTTGCTGTTGGACTGGCGCTGCGCCCCGGACGTGCGCCGGGCTGTCCGCCCTACAAGAGCGGTCTCGCGCTGTCTCGAGTTGCGCAGCGTGTGAGTGTTGGGGTGATCGACCGGTTTCGATCCGGTACCCACCGGTTCACAGCCGGCGATGCAGAGCCACTACACCACGATCACCACTGGGACGACCGACGCGAGTTGCACGCGCATGGACCGCTTCAGGAGAGCGGCGCCTGTCTGTTCGGCCACGGTCGTACTGGTCGTCCGCGTCGGACTTGCACCGACTACCTTCCCGTTATGAGCGGGGCGCACATCTGCATGTGCTTGCGGACACTGCTGGTCGCCCCGGATGATTTCGAAACGTCGGCCGTCGCTTTGTAAGAGCGCCGCTCTGCCTCTGAGCTACGGGGCTGTGAAGTGACTGGTCGCCGGCGCAGGGCTCGAACCTGCTGCCTCTCGCTTATCAAGCGAACGCTCATCCACATGAGCTTGCCGGCGGTGTTGGTGCCCAGCCTGCGATTCGAACGCAGAAGCCACTGATTCTGAGTCAGCGAGGTATGCCGATTCCCTTCAGCTGGGCATGTGGTGGTGCGCTCTCCGGGCCACGATCCCGGACGCCTGTGCGGCGGTGGGGTTTGAGTCCACTGCGTCTGCCAATTCCGCCAAGAGCGCAATACGTTTGGTGCGCGAGGTCCGAATCGAACGGACACACACTCGTTCTTAAGACGAGCCGCTTTGCCTGTTTGCGTACTCGCGCATCAATTGGTACCGGCGGAGGGCTTCGATCCCTCACGACCTTGCGGTCCCCAGGCTCTCGACCTGGTGCGTCTGCCTGTTCCGCCACGCCGGCATTGGATCGTTGGACTCGGGTGTCGGACTCTCACCGACCTGGATCTGCTTTGCAGGCAGATGCCTGAGTGCTCGGCCAACCCGAGATGAAACTGGTTGCGGTCGGCGGCGCCTGCCCCGGCCCTCGGCGTTATGAGCGCCGCGTGCGACTGATACACCACCCCGCGATGGATCTGGCCCCTTCGGCACGTTTCGAGCGTGCGACACCCGGCTCTTCAGGCCGGTGCTCTACCGTCTGAGCTACAAAGGGCAAATGCAAACTGGAGCTCTCGGTCGGTTCCGAGCCGACGACCTCGCGATTACGAGTCGCGTGCTCTGCCATTTGAGCTACGAGAGCGATGTGGCATCCCCGCACGGATTTGAACCGCGTCCTTCGGTTTTGGAGACCGACGTGCTGCCGTTGAACACCACGGAGACAGAAAAATGGGGCGGGGTGCGGGCCATGATCCCGCCGGCACCTGGGTGCAAGCCAGGCGCTCTGCCAACGATGAGCCAACCCTGCGAGCGCTGGTAGACGGTACGGGAATCGAACCCGTCTCTTCGGCGCAGTTCAGCAAGATGCGGGGCCGAGGACCTCGCCAGAAGTCCAACCGTCCGGGTGTTGGCTGCCGCCCTCGGCCTCGAACCGAGCTGGTCCTCCTTAACAGGGAGGCGTCGTCACCCGGACGACTCGACGGCAATGCACTGGACCCTCCGCAAGGATTCGAACCCTGATTTCGACGTTCGTAGCGTCGTGTCCTCGCCATTGGACGACGGAGAGATTGGTTGCTTGGCGACGCCAAGGGGATTCGAACCCCTACGCGCTCATCGACAGTGAGCGATGCTGGCCTTTACATCATGGCGCCGTGCAATAGCTCCCTGCAGCCACCGATTGCTCGGTGCCGGACCGCTACCTGACGAACCCGCGCGAGAGCCCGTCAGAACACAGGGAGCTGTCCGGCGCTCGCGCCCCTGTGTGAGGAAAATGGTTGGGCAGCCGCCAGGGGCTTGAACCCTGACACCTCGGATTAAGAGTCCGATGCTCTGCCACTCGAGCTCGCGGCCATCGTGTGGTGAGTCTTCATGTGGTGGACCATCGGAGTAACGCTCTCCGCCGGCTGTGCTTGCAAGGCACAGCTGCACTCTTGTGCATGGCCCAGTGAGTGGTGCACCTGGCAACGATTTGAACGTGCGAAGCCGCTTGGGCGCCTCGTTTACAGCGAGGTGGCGCATTGGGAAGGCAGCCGCTCCCCCACAGGTGCGTTGAGTTTTCATAAGTTCACATCGGGCAGCACACGCGCGCAGGGCAGTTGCGCCGACGTCATGGGCTGACGTCGCGCGCGGCGTGCATGCGCTGTCCGATGAAACTGGTGCGGGCGCCG
>JBIIZX010000522.1:0-2642 GCA_044346055.1 Burkholderiaceae bacterium
TCACTTGCTCCACCAGGCCCATACAACAGTGACTGGTGAAACATCCGGGCTAGTACTCCCCCACACAGGTTTCGAAGCGATGCGATCCACTTTAGACACCGCTGGCGCCAAGCCAGACGCCGCGCGCAGCCTGGTTGGGACCCAGGCGCGTACGGCGACAAGGCATGGCACCGATTCTCGCCAGTGTTGCTTCAGAACTTGTGTGCTGGAGTACCAGGGGGCAACCGCAGCTGAAGCGACAGCGGCACTGGAACCAGGACGCGCAAGCCGGCCGCGCACCCAGGCCGGGCACTCAATTGCACGAGCCGCGTGCGACCTGTGCTTCGCATACGTCTGCTCACGCTCGCGCACTGGGGCGATGCGTCGCCGCACTTGGTCAGGTGCTGGGCGGATCCTGGAAGCCGTCGCGTCGAAAGGTCAGCACCAGCGTGTCGCGCCAGCCAGCCCGCTCATCGGCGGCGGCAGCGGACTGGATGGGCGTGGTCTCGTGGATCACGCGCGCATCGTCCAGCAGCAGCGCGCTCCAGGGTGCGGCGAGTGTGAAGCGCACGCCAAACGGCGCGTCGGCCTGGAAAACGCGTGTCTCGCCGCCTTTCACTCGCACCCGCTGCACCAGGATGACGGCGACAAAGTCCACGCCGTCGCGATGCGCGCCCTCGGGCGTCGGCCGCCCAATCCCCTGCGCGGTGTCGATGCGGAACTGATGCGCCTCGATGAACCAGCGCGCCACCGGTGCCGCCGCGGCCCGTGCAAACAAAGCACCGAGCCCGCCGAGCAGTCCGCGCCAGGCGGCAAGGTCATCGAGCGCGCCATCAACTGGCGCAAACCAGCGCTCGATCCCGCCGTGCAGCGCGTTGTAGTCCGTGGGCTGCCAGTGGGCGCGGTGCGGCACACGCCGCAGGTGCGGCGCAGCTGCAGCTGGCAGATCGAGCGTGTAGGACGCGTGCCGCCGAAACCGGTAGGCGCCACCGTCGAGCAGATGCGGATCCGCCGGCAAGTGGTCCCAGGCCGCCGACAGCGCGGCCGGCGCCTCCCCCGTCAGGGCCCGCAATGCGGGTGCATCGAGCAAGGCAAAGCCTTGCTCGCGGAGCGTGGCGGCTGATTCGACGGGCGACAGCGAGGACGACAGCGTCCAGCCCAGAGGCGCATCGGCCTGCATTGCAACCACCTCCTTTGCAGCGGCGGTTGCAATGCTGATCGCAGCCTTGTCACTGCCGCTGCGAGCGACTGGCGCTGCAACGGTCGTGGCAGAAGTTTCTGCAGCGCCTGCGGCACTGGTAGAAGTGTTGGCAAGAGGAGCGGATGAGGGCGTGGTGGCGATGTGCATACGCTGAGGCTATCAGGCATGCGCCGCCGCCCTGCCCGGGCTTCAGCTGCTTCAACTGCTTTAGCGGCCTCAGCCCAGGCCACCGCCGCGCACAGTGGCCGCCGGCGCCGCTTGCAGCAGGCGGCTCGCGCCGATCACCTCGCGCAGGCGGGCGTGCACGCGCTCGCCCGCACGCCACTCAGGCGCCCCGTGCATCACGCGGGCGAAGTTCTGCAGCACGGCGAGCTCGGTACGGGCTGCCTCCAGCGCGTGCTGGTCTCGCTGGCCCGGCTTCGCACCGCCTGGCGGAGTCGCCGCATACTCGATCGGCAGCGCCGCGCCACTGCGCTTCTTGGCCAAGACCTGCCGTTCGCAGCGGCACCCTGCGGACGCGTCGGCCAAACTGCAGCGGCCCGTGAGGAACTCTTCCATGCGGCGCCGCGCGCGCGAGACACGCTGGCGTAACGCGGCCGGGCTCACGCCGGCCACGTCTGCCGCCTCGGCGGTGGACAGGTCGAACACGTCGGTCAGCACGAGTGCCAGGCGCTGCTCGGCATCCAGGCACAGCAGCATCCCCTGCGTGCAGCGCAGGCCCATTTCGCGCGCTTCCAGCGCCAGGGCAGGATCGGCGGCCAGATCGACCGGTTGCCAGTCGGCCGTGAGCTGCAAGCCAGCGTCGAGCCGCGCCTGCATCTCGTCGAACGAGGCGTGCTGCGTGCGACCTCGCCGTTCCATCACATCGCGCACATGATTGGCCGCAACGCTGTAGGCCCAGGTCGTGAACGCGCTGCGCCCGTCAAAGCTCGCCAGTGCCGTGGTGAGCTTGACCAGAACTTCCTGCGTGGCGTCTTCGGCATCGCCAAAATGGCCGAGCATGCGCAGCGCCAGCCGAAACACCGGCGGCTCGATCGCGCGCAGCAGCGCGGCCAGCGCGCGATCGTCTCCGGTCAGCGACTGCGCAATCAGCGCGTCGTAGTCGACCACGCTGCCGGTGCCGGCCGATGCGCCCGCGCTCATCGCTGCGCCTCGATGGCAGCCACGGTTTGCCTGGTTTGCAAGGTCAAGGGGACCCTAAAGTATTCGATCGCGCATTGTCCCCGCACTTTGACGCAGCCCGCGGTCTCCACCAGCGTGTCATAGCCGAGCAGCGCCACCAGCGAGCCTTGGCCCACGCGCGGATCCTTCAGCGCCGCCGCCGCCACAGGCGCGCGCGTCCACAGCACCACGTCGACGCGCTGGCCGGTGCCATTGCGCAAGCGAGCACGCCAGCGCAAACCGTCCGATGCGTCGGGCAGCGCTTCGGCGGTGGCGGCATCGAGCATGGTGACAACGGCTT
>JBIIZX010000096.1:0-8914 GCA_044346055.1 Burkholderiaceae bacterium
GGTCACTTGCTCCACCAGGCCCATACAACAGTGACTGGTGAAACATCCGGGCTAGGTCGCTGGTTTCACGTCTGGCGTTGCGACTGCGCCCGGCGCCGGTGCCGGCGCTGTGCTGGCCTGGGCGCTGAGACCGTAGGCTTGCACAGCACCGCGTCAGGAGTCATGCCGGCGCAGCCAAGCGCTCTGCGTTAAGGCGCACGCGGCTGTTCGCGTATGCGCGCGCCGCGCCGCCAGATGGCGCGCCACAGGCGGGCGCTTCGCGAGGGCTCGTCGCTCGTGAAGCGCTTGACCCAGAAGAACAGCAGAAGCAGCGCGGCCAGGGTAGCCATGCCGCCGACGATCCAGCCGAAGCCGTGCGGGTGATGCGATAGCGGAATCGACTCGAAGTTCATGCCCCAGATGCCGGCGATCAGCGTCAGCGGTGCGAACACGGCCGTGATCACGGTGAGCGTGCGCACGATCTGGTTGGTGCGGTGGCTGTTGGCGGAAAAGTGCAGCTGCACCGCCGTTTCGATCGATGACTTCAGCCGCTGCGAGTGCGACAGTACGCGCTTGATGTGCTCGATCACGTCGGCAATGCGCACCATGTAGGCATCGCTTTGCTGAAGCTCGGGCGTGCTCTCAAGGTAGGAGTCGCGCAGCTCCTGGAGCGCATCAAGCTGCTCCTCGCACAGATTTTCCAGCTTGCGAATCTCGATGCGCGCATCCAGCAACGTCGGCCAGTCGTTAAATGGCCGGCGCGGATCGAGCAGCTCGCGCTGCCAGCGATCGAGCCGCTCGGTCAGTGGCTGGCGCAGGTCCAGGTAGCGATCGACCATGCCATTGAGAAGCCGCAGCATCAGCTCCTCCGGGCGCAAGGGCAGGCGCTGCTTTTCCGGCAGCCTCTCTGCCACCGCGCCGGAGCCGGAACTATTGCCATTGCTGGCGAGCGCCGCGCGCGAGCCGCGCTCGGCCAGCAGACGGGTGCGCATCTGTTCCACGGTCTTGCTCTGCGCGTTGCGCACTGTCACCAGCACGCGCTCGAAAATGAAGAACGTGATGGGCCGCGTGATGATTTCCTGCAGCCGGATCTCGCCATGTTTGCGGTGGCGCGGCGCCAGCTCCAGCGGCGGCGCCTCGCCCGGTGCCAGCTTGCGGAACACGAGCATGTCGTAGTGCTGCGTGCTGTCGAAAAACGACGGGTGCTGCAGGTTGGTTGCGTCCTGCAGGTGCAAATCGAAGATGCGGGCGCCGGTCAGTCGTTCGACCGACCCTCGAAACTTCTCCGGATCCGCCTGCACGTCCTCGTGCAGGCAGTCCAGCCACAGAAAGCCGGCCGCCGGGCAGCTTTCGGGCACGTGGTCTTCAGGCCGGCAATGGTCCGGCTGGACATGGATGGTTTGCACGGTGTGGGCGCGAGGACCGCGGCTGCAGCCTCTGGAGTTACTTTGCTTTCAGCCAGCGCGCCACCTGCAGCGCAAAGTAGGTCAGCACGCCATCGGCACCGGCGCGCTTGAACGCGAGCAGGGCTTCGAGGATGGCCTTTTTCTCATCAAGCCAGCCGTTTTGAATCGCCGCCATCAGCATCGCGTACTCGCCACTGACCTGGTACACGTAGGTCGGCGCACGGAACTCGTCCTTCACGCGCCGCACGATGTCCAGGTACGGCATGCCGGGCTTGACCATCACCATATCGGCGCCTTCCTGCAGGTCGAGCGCAACTTCCCACAGCGCCTCGTCGGTGTTCGATGGGTCCATCTGGTAGACCATCTTGTTGCCCTTGCCGAGGTTGCCGGCCGAGCCGACGGCGTCGCGAAACGGCCCGTAAAACGCACTGGCGTACTTGGCGCTGTAGGCCATGATCCGCGTGTGAATGAAGCGGTTGGCTTCCAGCCCGGCGCGAATGGCGCCGATGCGCCCGTCCATCATGTCGCTCGGCGCCACGATGTCCACGCCCGCCTCGGCCTGCACCAGCGCCTGCTTGACCAGCACCTCGATGGTCTCGTCGTTGAGCACGTAGCTGTTGTCGTCGATCAGCCCGTCCTGCCCGTGCGTGGTGAACGGATCCAGCGCGACGTCAGTCATCACGCCAAGCTCGGGGAACTGCTGCTTGAGCAGGCGCACCGCGCGCGGCACCAGGCCATCGGCATTGGTCGCCTCGCGCCCGTCCGGGGTCTTCAGGCTGCCCTCGATGACGGGAAACAAGGCGAGCACTGGAATGCCCAGCTGCACGCACTCCTGTGCCACGGGCAGCAGCAGATCGAGCGACAGCCGCTCTACACCGGGCATCGAGGCCACCGGCTCGCGCCGCTTGCTGCCATCGAGCACGAACACCGGATAGATGAGATCGTCAACGCTTAACTGATGCTCGCGCATCAGGCGGCGCGAGAAATCATCGCGACGCATGCGACGCATGCGAACACCGGGGTAACTACCAAATTGAGTGCCGAGCAGATTCATGCGGGAAAGTCCTAGCTGCGATCATTCGGAGGCGATCGGTACATTAATTTGTAGATGTGTCGGTTCGCGTGATCCGCTGCATCTCCCGCTTCTCCTCCCTGAGCGGGTGCCTTTCAAACGATAAGGCTTATGCCCCGAGCTTCGGCTCGGGGCTATTTTTTTGCGGCCGATCTTAGCGACGCTGTTGCCCGCTGCGACTTGCGCGCCGTCAGGCACCGTGTTTGACCACCACCCACTGCTCGCCTGTCCGCGACGAGCTGCCCGCTGTCCGCTGCCCACTACGGCAGCATGCTCGCCACGTTGTCCTGCAACTCGCTGACACCTTCCTTCTTGAGCGCAGAAAACAGCTGCACGGAGGTTGGCATCGCCAGCTGCTCGGCATGGCGCTCCGCCTGCCGCAGCGCCAGTGCGCGCTGCGACTGCGTCAGCTGATCGGCCTTGGTCAGCAGCAGGTGCAGGCGCAGCTTTGCAACGTCTTCGCGCCCGGCCAGCCACGCAATCAGTTCCTCGTCGGCGGCCAGCAGGGGGCGCCGCGAATCCATCACCAGCACCACGCCCGTGAGCAGGCGACGCGACTGCAGATAGCCGCCCACGAGCTGGTCCCAGCGGATGCGCGTTTCGTTGTCGACCTTGGCGAAGCCGTAGCCCGGCAGATCGACCAGATAGCCCACGGGTTCGCTGCGGCCCTCGGCGCCGCGCCGCGTGAGCGTGAAGAAGTTCAGAAGCTGCGTGCGCCCGGGCGTCTTGGAGGCAAAGGCGAGTTGCCGTTGCTGGGTGAGCACATTGATGGCGCTCGACTTGCCCGCATTGGAGCGGCCGACGAAGGCGACTTCGGGCAGCATGGCCAGATCGGCAGCGTTGAGCTGATCCGATTCGGCTACGGAGGTTGCAAACCGGGCGGAGTGGAACAGGCCCGCGGCGTGGCTCATTGGCTTGGA
The DNA here is from genome assembly GCA_044346055.1 of Burkholderiaceae bacterium. Classification (GTDB taxonomy): domain Bacteria; phylum Pseudomonadota; class Gammaproteobacteria; order Burkholderiales; family Burkholderiaceae_F; genus JALHMQ01. The sequence continues at coordinate 3,378 of JBIIZX010000096.1, forward strand.
GGGCAAAGACGGCGCCCGACCCTTCAGGCAGGAGCGGCAACGGCGCGTCGAGTAAAATGGTGAGCTTAAACGTCCGCGTGCCCTCCGGCCCCCAACGGGGACTGCCGAGAGCCGTGGGTCTTTGCTGGCGGACGGACGGTGGTTTCAGGGGCCGGCGCCAGCGGCGATGCCAGGCATCGCAACCGATTTTTGAACACGCGTCTCTCGAAGACTACAAGGGCATCCATGAAAGTCACGTTCGGTCGCTGCGCACTGAGCGCCGCCGCGCTTGTGTTCTCCACCCTGGCGGCCGCCCAGCAAGCGCCGCAACCCGTCAAGCCTGATCCCGTGCGCGGCAAGGAGATCGTGGGCGGCGTGTGTGCGGCCTGCCATGGCGCCGACGGCAATTCGGTGATCGCGCAGAACCCCAACCTCGCCGGCCAGCACGCCGACTACATCTACAAGCAACTGGTCGACTATGCCAAGCCGCAAACGGCCAAGGATGCGCGTGTGAACGCAATCATGAGCGGCTTTGCCAGCGGCCTGTCGGACGCCGACAAGCGCCATGTAGGTGCCTACGTGAGCCAGCAGAAGATCGCGCCGAACACGGCGCGCAACAAGGACACGCTGGAGCTGGGACAGAAGATCTACCGCGCCGGCATCGCCGCCAAGAACGTGCCGGCCTGCGCCGGCTGCCATACGCCCAATGGCGTCGGCATCCCGTCCCAGTATCCACACCTGGCCGGGCAGCACGCCGAGTACACCGTCGCCACGCTGCAGGCGTTCCGCGAAGGCACGCGCCGCAACAACCTCGCCATGGCACAGATTGCCGCGCGTCTTTCCGATGACGAGATGAAGGCGGTGGCGGACTACTTGGCGGGACTGCGCTGATTCACTTTCGGTGTACGCGAGCCGGCCTGAGGCCGGATCGCACGTGCACCAAAAGTGCTAAATCTTGTTTGACTTCGCTGGCCAAGCCAGTCGAAGTCAAAGCGGGTCGCCGCTCTCGTGTTACTTCGCGGCGACCGAGGCGTGGCCGCACTCCTGCGTCGTTTGGCCGCGCCTTGGTTCTTTGGCGCACCGACAGCCCTCGAACTCGAGCCACTGTCAATTGGTCTGCTGTTGCTGTTCGTGAGTTCAGCGTCGCACAGAACTCGGGCGAATGCCAAGCGAGCAAAGCTCGCGCGCTTTCGCCTCCGTCGAGCGTGAGCAACGCGGCAAGCGAGACCTCCTTCGACTTTGACTGGCATTGCCAGCAAAGTCGAACAAACTTGTCGTGAGCGATGCACGTGTGATTGCCAAGGCCGCGCAGCGGCTAGGCAATCGCGTACATCGCGAACGCCTACTTCCCGAATACCTCATTCAACTGTTGCGTCACCCGAATGAAGCTGGTGCGCTTGGTCAGCTCCTTCAAGCGGCGGGCGCCGACGTAGGTGCAGGCGGAGCGCACGCCGCCGAGGATGCCCTGCACGGTGTTGGCGACCGGGCCACGGTAGGGCACGAGGACTTCCTTGCCTTCGGCGGCGCGATACTCGGCCACGCCGCCGGCGTAGCGCTCCATCGCAGCCTTGCTGCTCATGCCGTAAAAGCGCTTGACCTGCGCGCCGTCACGCGTCACCAGCTCGCCGCCGGACTCATCGTGCCCGGCAAACATGCCGCCCAGCATCACGAAGTCGGCACCGCCACCAAACGCCTTCGCCACGTCGCCTGGCGTGGTGCAGCCGCCGTCGGCGCAGATGTGGCCGCCCAAGCCGTGCGCCGCATCCGCGCATTCGATCACCGCCGACAGTTGCGGATACCCGACACCGGTCATCTTGCGCGTGGTGCATACCGAGCCCGGGCCGATGCCCACCTTGACGATGTCGGCGCCAGAGAGGATGAGTTCTTCGGTCATCTCGCCCGTGACGACGTTGCCCGCCATGATGACGAGCTCCGGGTAGGCGGCGCGCATTTTTGCCACGAAGGTGACGAAGTTCTCGTGATACCCGTTGGCGACATCCACGCACAGGTAGCGCACTTGCGGATTGCCGGGGCCGCCGGCCGCCTCCATCACGCGGCGCACCTTGTCCTCGTCGGCCTTGGTGATGCCAATCGACAGGAACGCGGCTGACTTGCGCTCTAGTCCCTCGAAAAACCGCACCAACTCATCCACGCCATAGTGCTTGTGAAGCGCGGTCGACAGGCCGTAGCCCTGCAGGGCCTGCGCCATCTCCGTCGTGCCCACCGTGTCCATGTTGGCGGCAATGACCGGGATGCCCTGATAACGATCCTTGGCGTGCCGGAACGTCAGCTCGCGCGAGATGTCCACGTCAGAGCGCGAGGTCAGCGTGGAGCGCTTGGGCCGGATCAGCACGTCTTTGTAGTCCAGCTTGATCTCATTCTCGATGTGCATGGTGTCCTCTCAATCTTTCTGCCTGTCGCTGCGCTGACTTGCCTCTTGATCAGGCCATTATCGCGTTGGCGCAGGTGTGCGATTGACCGGTTTGCAACTCGTAAGCTTCCCCGCCATCAAACGACAAAGGTTGAACTCGCCGGATTTCGCCTTTTCCTCCTGACCCTCGACTGCCTCATGCTGATCAAACGCCCCGCCGACATTCCTTCCTCCGACATCACGCCGGAGCGCATCTGGCGCGCCCGCCGCGACGTGCTGAGCGCCGCTGCGGCTGCCGGGCTCGTCGGCAGCCTTGGCGCCGCTGCGCCAGTTGCGGCGCAGAACCCTGCCGCGGCCAAGCTTGCGGGCAAGCCCAGTGCGTTGTCGACCATGGAAAAGGTCACGCCCTACAAGCTCGTCACCGAGTACTGCAACTACTACGAGTTCGGCACCGACAAGGACGACCCGGCGCAATACGCGCCCAAGTTCCTGAAGCCGCGGCCGTGGAGCGTGATGGTCGAAGGGGAGGTGAAAAAGCCGCGTCGTTTTGATATCGAAGAGCTGCTGAAGCTGGCAGCCATGGAAGAGCGCATTTATCGGCTGCGCTGCGTGGAGGCGTGGTCGGCGGTGGTGCCGTGGGTCGGGTACCCGCTGGCGGAGCTGATCAAGACAGTGGAGCCTACCGGCAACGCCAAGTTCGTCGAGTTCACCACACTGGCGGATCCCAAGCAGATGCCGGGGCTTCGCTCGTCCGTGCTCGCCTGGCCGTATACCGAGGGCCTGCGCATGGACGAGGCAATGAATCCGCTGACCCTGCTCACCTTCGGCCTGTATGGCGAGGTCCTGCCACATCAGAACGGCGCTCCGCTACGCATCGTGGTGCCCTGGAAGTACGGTTTCAAGAGCGCCAAGTCGCTGGTGCGGATCCGCTTTGTGGAAAAGCAGCCGGTCAACAGCTGGCAGCGGTCGGCACCGCAGGAGTACGGTTTCTTTTCGAACGTCAATCCAACGGTCGACCATCCCCGCTGGACCCAGGCCAGTGAACGGCGGCTGGGCGAGGACGGCCTGCTGGCCAAGCGGCGGCCGACCCAGATGTTCAATGGCTATGGCGAGCAAGTGGCGCAGCTGTACGCGGGCATGGATCTCAAGAAAAACTACTGAGGCTGCTGCGGACGCATGGCTGCCAGTTCCACCTTCGCGAGTGTGCCGGCGGCACTGCGGCCGGCCACGTTCAACCGGCTGTGGTGGCTGCTGTTGGGGATGGCGCTGCTGCCGCTGGCGCGCCTCGGCTATCTGATCGCGGCCAACGATCTCGGCGCCAATCCGGTCGAGTTCGTGATTCGCTCGCTCGGCACCTGGACGCTGGTGTTGCTGTGCGTCACGCTCACCGTGACCCCGCTACGCGTGCTCACCGGCTGGGCGTGGCTGGTGCGGTTGCGGCGGATGTTGGGCCTCACGACGTTCGCCTACGCCACGCTGCACATGCTGTCCTTCGTTGGCCTGGACCGTTCGTTCGATCTGGCAGCGGTATGGACCGAAGTCGTCAAGCGGCCTTACATCACGGTCGGCATGGCGGCCTTTGTGCTGCTGGTGCCGCTGGCGGTGACCTCGACCAATGGCATGGTGCGACGGCTCGGTGGGCGCACCTGGCAGCGCTTGCACCGACTGGTGTATCTGATCGCGCTGCTGGCGATCCTGCACTATTGGTGGCACAAGGCTGGCAAGAACGATTTTGGCGAGGTCGGCGTGTACGCGGGCGTGGTCACCGGCCTGCTCGGCTTTCGGGTTTGGAGGTGGTGGAGCGCGCGGCGCGCAAGATCACCAGCGCGTTGATGGTGTGCGTTGGTGGTCTGTGTTGATCGTTTGGTTGGCGCGCGCCTGACGGCGGCAACGACCCAAGCCGCGAACACTCAATGCGGCAAGACGTCAGCGCGGCAAGACTTCAGCGCAGCGAGACCTCAACGCAGGAAAGCTGCAAAGACCAAAACCTTAGGACCTCAAGGCAGCAAGGACTCGCCGGCGAACAACTGCTCAACCGTCTCGCGCCGCCGCACCTCGAACAGCTTGTCACCGTCCACCATGACCTCGGCAGGCAGGCCCCGCGAGTTGTAGTTGCTCGCCATGCTCATGCCATAGGCGCCGGCATCCGTGATCGCCAGCAGATCGCCGGCGGCAACCGCGAGTTCACGGTCGCGCGCCAGCCAGTCGCCCGACTCGCACACCGGACCCACCACGTCGTAGCTTGCTGTGCGCCCGCGCGGGTCCTCGCGCACCGCCTGCACCTTCATCCACGCCTGGTACAGCGCCGGTCGCATCAAGTCGTTCATGGCGGCATCGACGATGGCGAAGTTCTTGGTCTCGCCGTGCTTGAGCAGGATCACCCGCGTCAACAGCGCACCGGCCGCGCCAACGATCGAGCGGCCAGGCTCGACCATGACGGTCTTGCCGCCATGACCGCGTGCATCTACGCGTTCCAGCAGGGCGCGGATCAGCGTCTGCGGCGCCGGCGGCGTCTCGTCGCGGTAGGCGATCCCCAGGCCACCGCCAAAGTCGATGTGATGCAGGCGGATGCCTTCGCGCTCGAGCGCATCCACCAGATCGAGCACGCGGTCGGCCGCGTCCACATACGGCTGCACCTCGGTGATCTGCGAGCCGATGTGGCAGTCGATGCCGACCACCGCAAGATGCGGTGAGGCGGCGGCGCGGCGATAAAGTGCCAGGGTGTCGGCATAAGCCACGCCGAACTTGTTGCTTTTCAGCCCGGTGGTGATGTAGGGGTGTGTCTTGGGATCGACGTCCGGATTGGTCCGCACGGAAACCGGCGCGCGCTTGCGCAGGCGCGCTCCCACGCGCTCGACCACCTCCAGCTCGGCACTCGACTCCAGGTTGAAGCTCAGGATGTCGGCCGCCAGTGCCGCCTCGATCTCAGCCTCACTCTTGCCCACGCCGGAGAACACGACCTTGGTCGGGTCGCCACCAGCCGCCATGACGCGCGCCATTTCGCCGCCGGAAACGATGTCAAAGCCGCTGCCCTCGCGCGCGAGCAGGTTGACCACCGCCAGCGTCGGATTGGCCTTCATCGCGTAGCACACCAAAGCGCGCCGCCCGGCCAGCGCCAGTGCATAGCTGCGGAACGCGTGCAGCACGGCCGCCTTGGAGTAAACATAGGTGGGCGTGCCAAAGCGCG
>JBIIZX010000098.1:0-8873 GCA_044346055.1 Burkholderiaceae bacterium
GGTACTTCCGCGCTGGCGCCTTGAACGCGGTCCGGCCGAAGAACTGGTCGCGCTGTTCCTGCCGGGCGGCCGCCTGCGCGCCGCCGCGCGGGCGCTGCTGGATTTCCTCACGCCGTCGGCCGACAAGCCCGCACGGGCGCGCCGCAAACCCGCATAGCGCGGCGCCGGCTGCTCGCGTCACGCGCTAGCCACGCTGCGGCTGCGGCTCTGATGCACTACGTGAACAAGGCGTCGGCCTACCGGGGCCGCGAGCGCGATGCCGTCGGCGGGCGGCGCGTCGGTGGCCGTACTCCGGGCTCGTTCGCCAGGCGCTTGCACATGAAATCGGCGAACGCGCTGATCCGCGCGGTGTTCCTCAGATCCGGATGCGTCAGCACCCACAGTTCGGTACCGAGCCCGTCGGGCGGCGGCACCAAGGGCACGAATTGCGCGCTGCGTTCGGCAAGCAGGCACAGCAGGATGCCGAGGCCGGCGCCGCTCCGCACCGCCTCCACCATCGAGAACAGGCTGTTGACCCGGTAGACGATTCGCTCACTGGGCACGTGCCGCGCCATCCACTGCGCCTGTGGCAGGTGGTCCAGGCCGTCGCCGAAACCGACCCAGTCGTGCGCGGCCCAGTCCTTGGCGAGGCGCCGCCGGCGCTTCAGGTAGGAGCCGGCGCCGTAGATCGTCGACGGCAGGTCGCCGACTTGCCGCCCGATCAGGTTCTCGGGCGGATGCCGGCCGGGTCGGATCGCCACGTCAGCCTCGCGCCGGTTCAGGCTGAACATCGCATTGGAGATCACGACGTCCAGTTCAATGCGTGGATGCTCGCGTTGAAACGCGACGAAGTGCGGCGTCAGCAACGTCGGCACGAGCGTGTCGGTGCTGGTGACGCGGATCGCGCCCGACAACTCCAGATCGCGACCGGCGATTGTCCGGTGCGCACCGTCGATCTGCTCGGCGATGACCCGCACCCGGTCGCGCAGCTCGATGCCCGCTGCGGTCAGCGCATAACCCGCGGGCCGGCGGTCGAACAAACGCACGGCGAGCTGCCGCTCGAGCGCGCCGATCCGGCGCAGCACGGTTGAGTGATTGACTCCCAGGCGGCGCGCCGCGCCTGCCAGCGAGCCGGCGGTCGACACCGCGTCGAAGACGCGCAGATCGTCCCAGTCCATGGTCTGCATTTTCGCAGATCGAACCTGCGGATCTGGTGAATTGAAGCGCAATGCCGCAGGGCCTAGCCTGCGAAATCCTTGCTACCGAACGGAGTTTGAAGTGACGGAATTCCCCACTTATCCGCAGTACGGCGCCCTGCTCGTGCGCCTGGCGCTGGGCACAATGTGGGTCGCACACGCGCTGCTCAAGTGGTTCGTCTTCACGATCCCGGGCTTTGCCGGTTGGCTCGGCACGCAGGGGCTGCCCGGCTTCATGGCCTGGCCGGTGTTCCTGATGGAACTCATCGGCGGGGTTTTGATCGCTGCCGGCTTCCATGGCCGCTGGGTGTCTCTGGCGCTGACGCCCGTCCTGCTGGTCGCGATGTGGACGCATCTTCCCAACGGCTGGCTGCACACCAGTGCGGGCGGCGGGTGGGAATACCCGCTGTTTCTCGTGGTGGCCGGCATTGCGCACTTCCTGATGGGCGACGGCGCGTTCGCGCTGAAGCCCGGTCCCGCGCGGCGGCTGGCCGCCGCCTGATCGTGCAACCCGAAAGGAGCATCCCGTGAAAGCACCGATCTGCCCGCTGGCTGAGATTCCCGCCGATGGCGCCAAGGCCGTTCAGTTCTTCGGCCGCGACGTGCTTGTTTACCGCGCCGACGGCGAGCCGCACGCCGTGTTCAACGCCTGTGTCCACCTGGGCGGGCCGCTCGACAGACAGGGCGATCAGTTCGTCTGCCCGTGGCACGGCGCGCACTTCGATTGCGCCTCGGGCATGCGCGTGTCCGGACCCGACGGCACGCACGACCGATTGCTGATGCTGCCCACGCGTGTCGAGGACGGCGTATTGACCTACGTCTACGGCGAGTGAAGGAGGACAGCGTGCCCGTGCCGCAACTGGAACTCGTCAGCTTCGACCTGTGCCCCTATGTGCAGCGCGCCGCGATCGCGCTCGTCGAGAAGGGCGTGCCGTTCAAACGCACCAATGTCGATCTGGCGAACAAGCCCGATTGGTTCCACGCAATCTCGCCGCTCGGCAAGGTGCCGTTGTTGAGGGTCGGTGATGCGGTGCTGTTCGAGTCGGCGGTGATCGTCGAGTACCTCGAAGACACGTGCGCGCTGGCATTGCACCCGGCCGATCCTCTGGAGCGCGCTCGCCACCGGGCGTGGATCGAGTTCAGCTCGTCGATCCTGGCCGATATCTGGGGGCTCTACAGCGCGCCTGACGCGGCCGGCTTCGACGCGAAAGTCGCGACCTTGCGCGGCAAGTTCGAGCGTCTCGAAGCCGAGCTGGCAAAACGAAACAACAGCGGACCCTACTTCACCGGTGCGAGCTTCTGTCTGGTGGACGCCGCCTTCGCGCCGGTGTTTCGCTACTGGGACGCGTTCGACACGATCGCGGACTTCGGCGTGCTCACCGCTCTGCCGCAGATCGAGGCCTGGCGCACGGCGCTCGCCGAACGGCCGTCCGTGCGCTCCGCGGTGATCGCGGCCTTTGCAGACAATTTGATGGACTTCCTGCGGCGCCGAGAAAGCCATCTGTCGCAGCGCATGCAGTCTGCCGCTGCCGCCGCCTGAACACGCTGGCGGCCTTCGCTGCGAAACATGCCCCGGGCACGTGCCGTTGCGGACCTGATCTTCCAGGCGGAGGTCTAGCGCGCTGTCGAGCCCACGCCGAGCGCAATCGCGCGGCCGGGGGTCGAGCGATCGTCAAGCATCTGCACGATCGTGCGCGCGTGCGCCTCGCGCGAAACCTTGGCAAGCAGCGAGTCGCCCGGCCGCATCGGTCGCGCCGGCTGCGCGCAGGGGGCATCGTCGAGCATCATCGGACGCAGCGCTGTCCAGTCGAGGCCCGAGTCGGCCAGCAGGCGCTCGCTGCGCGCGTGGTCGGCCATCGAGTGGCGAACCTTGCTCAGCCGGATGAAGGCTCGGCCCCACCACGGAATCTCCGCCCAGCTGTCGCCGGCGCCGAATGCGCTGACGTAGACGATCCGGCGTACGCCCTCGCGCTGCATTGCTTGCACGATCGCGGCCACCGAGCGCGAGGTGAGATCGGGCGGGGAGACGAGCGGCGCGAACGGCGAACGCGTGCGGCGCGAGATGCCGAGGCAGACGGCGACGGCGTCGGCATCCCTGACCGCGCGCGCGACATCGGCCGGGTCGGTCGGATCACCAACCATCGACTCGTGCGTGCCGCGCACGCTCGCTCGCGCGGTTTCCGAGCGAACGAACGCGCACACCAACCAGCCGGTCGCGGCCGCCAGGCGGACGAGGTGCCTGCCGGTGGCGCCGGAGGCGCCGAAGACCACGAGCTTCATTCCGCCTCCTTACGCGTCGGCAACCACGACGTCGAACACACCGGTCGGAGTCCCGTCACCGCCGGGCGCGAGGCGGACCAACATGCGTTCGCGCAGTTCCGCATCGTCGATCCGGCTGACGAAGGTGTCGCGTTCGTTGCCGGGTTCGCCTGCGAACCAGACTTCGGTGGCGAGCGGCTTGCGGCCTGCCGTCGAGACGCGCATGTGAATGTGCGCCGCGCGCCGGATCAGTCCTCCGTAGCGGCCATAGCCGCGCGGCCGGATGGTCGTGAAGGCGTACTGGCCGGCGGAGTCGGTCACGTCGCTGCCGTAACCGGCGAAGCCCGGGTCCCGATCCGCGTTGGTCTCGACCGCATAGTGACCGCGCGCATCGACCTGCCAGATCTCGACCTTGGCGTTGGCGATCGCTTGTCCCGCCGTATCGAGCACGCGCCCGGTGATCCGCACCCGCTCGCCTTCGGCGCGACGGCCGCCGGGGCCGACCGTCAAATCCTTTCCCTCGGGCAGCGGAGTCAACGGGCGGGCGCGGAAGAACGGCAGCCCGGCCGGGTCCGGCGGATAGAACGGCCCGACCGTGACGGCCGGTGTCGCCTTGAGCCTTTCCGACGCGACCGCGGCAAACGGCAGCAGCGCCGAGACCCGAGCGATCCATTGCAGGGCTCGACGGCGACCGGCATGCGAGACTTGCTTCATCGAATCGACGCCTCGACAGGCGATGGCGGGCACGATAGGCAAGCACGCGCCGCAGCGCGCGTCCGCGAGTACGGACGTCGATGCCGAGCGTTCGCATCGCGCGACAGTGATCGCCCAGGTGCTCGACGCGCTGCGCTTTCACGGCTGGTTCTTCTGCATCAGCGAGCTGACGGCTCCATGGGCGCTGCGGCTTCCGGGTGGGAGGCTCGCCGCCGTGCATGCCGTGCTCGAAGGCGAATGCGTGGTGACCGTCGTGGGCGAGCCGATCGGCGTGCCTCTTGGCGCCGGTGACGTCGTCGTGCTGCCGCGCGACGACATTCATGCGGTTTCCGATCGCCCGGGCAGACAGGCCAGGCCGGTCAGCGCCATCGCCGGAATCGACCGGCGCGATCGCAATGCGACCACGTTCGCCTACGGCGGCGGCGGCGTGCGCACCCGGTTGCTGACCGCGAGCTTCGCTGCCGACCTGCGTGCGGCCAAGGCCATCGTCGCGGGGCTGCCGGCGGCGATCGCCTTGCGCGCGGGCACGGCAGCCTGCTCACGCATCGCGCCCGTGCTTGCGTTGGTGCGGACGGACGCCGCCCAGCCGGGTGGCGTCTCGTCGGCAGTGCTGCGGCGTGCCGCCGAGATCCTGTTCATTCAGGCGCTGCGCGAAGCGCTTCTCGACGTGAGGCCTGCGACCGGATGGCTGGCGGCCGCGTCGGATCCGCGGCTCGCCGCCGCGCTGACCGCGCTGCACGCGCAGCCCGAGCGCCGGTGGACGCTCGCCGGGCTCGCGCGGCTGTCGCACCTGTCGCGCACGGCGTTCTTCGAACGCTTTCACGCGAGCGTCGGGCAGACCCCGGCCGAGTACCTGCAATGGTGGCGCCTGCAACTGGCCGCGCAGCGGCTGTGCGAGACGAAAGAAAGCGTCGGCAGCATCGCGATGGCGGTTGGCTACGGCAACCCTTCGGCCTTTGCGCGCGCCTTTCGCCGCGCGCTGGGGCGATCACCGAACGAGTTCCGCGCGGCGCGCGAGCGGCCGTAGCCGCGCAACGCTTCTCGTTCTTCGCTGCGCGGAGCCGCCTAGGCGCAGCCAGTCTCGGCGCGCCGCAAGTCCGGGCGCGCGGATCAGGACAGGCGCGGTCCCTGCCCGCCGAGCAGCGGGCTAGCGCGCAACACATCGCGCACCCGGTCCACCAGTGCCTCGGGGGCACACCACTGCGGGTGCGTGCGGTAGATGAGCCCGATGCGCTGCAGCCGCGATAACTCGGCGCGCGCGCCGGCCAGCGCGGCCGGCAGATCGACGCTCGTGCCGTCGACGGCGCGCGAAAAATGCACCGGCCAGGTCAGCCCCGCCGCCCGCGCCGCCAGCGACTGGCGCCGGCAGTTGCACGGCGCCTGCGGATCGACCAGTCCGCAATGGCCGCCCATGAAGTCTTCGAGCTGGCGGCGCGCGCGCGACAGCCGCTGGCGGAAGGCGGCCTCGCCGATGTCCAGCACCTGCGCTGCGGTGCGCGTGTCGAAGTCGAGCACCTCGCCCAGCACGAACGCGGTGCGGCCGTCCACGTCCAGGCACATCAGCATGCCCTGCGTGCAGCGCTGGCCCAGCTCGCGCGCCTCCAGCTCGAGCGCCGGATCGGCCGCGTCGGCCAACAGCGGCAGGCGGTCGGCCAGCGCGTTGCCGGCGTCGAGCCGGTCCGCAAGCGCCTCGAACGACTCGGCCTGGCGGGCACGCCGCGCCAGCGCCAGATCGGTGGCGTGATTGGTGGCGATGCGAAACGCCCAGGTGCGGATCGAGCTGCGCCGCTCGAAGCTCGCCAGGGCCGTGGTGATCTTGACCAGGATCTCCTGCGTGGCGTCTTCGGCGTCGGCGAAGTTGCCCAGCATGCGTAGCGCCAGCCGGAACAACGGGTCCTTCAGCGCGCGCAGCAGATCTTCGAGCGCGCTGGCGTCGCCCGCCAGCGCGGCGTCGGCCCAGGCGAGCAGGTGCGGTTCGTTCGGCACGGACATCCGGGGTTCCTCCTGCAAGCGACTGGGTGAATCGCGCATGCCGCGCCGGGCGGCGCCGCGCGGGCGATGTTGCACCTGATCGCTTGGACGATTGGCGCCGCGACTTGTGACAGCCCGAAGTCCCGGACGTGGCGCCGCCCGGGTCACGCCCGTCCCGGCCGCCGAGGCGAGCCGGAACCTCGGCGGACATCTCTAGCTCGTCGCCGGCGCCATCCGATGACTCACTCCCCTCCCCTCGGGGCTTCACGGTTCGGCGTGGGAACTCGGGTCACTTGCCGATGCAAAAGCGGCTGAAGATGTGACCAAGCAACTCGTCGGCCGTGACCTCGCCCGTCACTTCCCCGAGCGCGTTGCCGGCCAGGCGCAGTTCTTCCGCAAACAATTCGAGCTGCGCGTTGCCGTAGCCGTGCGCCACGTCGGCGCGCTCGGCGGCCGCATCGAGGTAGGCCCGCGCGCGGCGCAGCGCGTCGAGCTGGCGTTCGCGCGCGAGGAACACGGACTCGGCGTTGTCCTGCCGCCACCCGGCAATTTCGAGCAGGCGCGCGCGCAGCGCATCGAGGCCGGCGCCGGTGCGCGCCGAGATCGCGACGTGCTCGCCGTGCGCGCCGGCCGTTGCGCCGGTCAGATCGATCTTGTTGACGACGGTCAGCACTGGAACCTGGGAGCGCACGCGGGCCTGAACGCGTGCGAGCACCTGGGCGTCGGCCGCGGGCGCGCTGGCATCCACCAGATGCAAGACCACGTCGGCGCGCTCGATCTCGGCCAGCGTGCGCGCGATGCCGATGCGTTCGATCTCGTCGGCCGCCGCGTCGTCGCGGATGCCCGCGGTATCGGTGACGTGCAGCGGGATGCCCTCGATGCTGATGGTCTGCTGGATGCGGTCGCGCGTGGTGCCAGCGATCGGCGTGACGATCGCCACCTCCTGGCCCGCCAGCGCATTGAGCAGGCTCGACTTGCCGACGTTGGGGGCACCCACCAGCACCACATGCAAGCCTTCGCGCAAGAGCGCGCCCTGCTGCGCACGCGCGAGAAGCTGCGCCAGGGCGCCGCGCACCGACTGCAGGCGCTCGCGTGCCTGCGCCGCTTCGAGAAAGTCGATCTCTTCTTCGGGAAAGTCCAGCGTGGCCTCGACCAGCGCACGCAGCTCGGTCAGCGCATCGGCCAGCTGATGCACCTCGCGCGAAAAGTCGCCGGCCAGCGAGCGCGCCGCGCTGCGCACCGCCTGCGCGGTGGAGGCGTCGATCAGATCGGCCACCGCTTCGGCCTGCGCCAGATCGAGCCGCTCGTTCAGGAACGCGCGCCGCGTGAACTCGCCGGGCTCGGCAATGCGCAGGCCGATCTCGCGCCCAACCTGCAGGCAGCGCTCGACCAACAGTTGCAGCACCACCGGCCCGCCATGGCCTTGCAGCTCAAGCACGCTCTCGCCGGTGTAGGAATGCGGCGCGGGGAAGTAGAGCGCGATGCCCTCGTCGAGCACAGGCCCCGCCTCATCGAGAAACGGCGCGTACAGCGCGCGCCGCGGCTGCAGCGCCGCCACGCGCGGGCCCAGCAGCGCGGCGATGACCGGTGTGAGATCGCGCCCCGACACGCGCAGCACGCCAATGCCGCCGCGCCCGGGGGCGGTGGCGATGGCAACGATCGGATCGCGGTCGGAGGTCATGAGCCTTGCTTGCGGTAATCGCCGGACGACGGCCAACACTAAGTGCGTAGGAGCGCGGCCGCGCACCGGCGCTGCCTGACAACGCGTGGTCAAACCTAGCATGCAGGCGGCCGCCGCGTGACTAGACTGCCGTCATGTCCAATGGTCAGGATCCCCTGCTGAAGTTTCTCGGCCCGCTGGCGGCGGTGCTGATCGCGCTGGCCATCAGCGTCTTCATCGCCGCCATGATCGGCGGCGCCATGCCGTTTGAGTACACCGGCCGCGCACTGGTCTACCTGGGCGTGCTGCTGTACGTGATCGTCGGCGCCGTGGTCATGTTCCGCGTCGCCGCTGCCGGCGAATCCCAGGGCCTGTCGTTCGACCGCGTGGGCAAGTGGGTGCTGTCGATCTGGCTCTGGCCATTGTTGCTGCTCGCGCGCCGCGCCAGATGAACCGCTGGGCGGCGCTCGCGATGCTGGGCCTTGCGCTGAACGCGTCCGTCGCCGCAGCCGAACTCGACCTGTCGATTCCCAAGGAGCGCAGCATCGAGCCGCGCTGCGAGTCCGTGGTAGTGCGGCGCTGCCCGCAGTCAGCCACCGCCGAGGCCGCAGCCGCAGCGCCCGCGCAAGGCTTCCGCGCCCTCGAGCAGCGCCGCGCTGCGCCCAACCTCGATCAAATCCTCGAGGCGGTTGTGATCGAAGGCGAACGACTGCGCCGCCCGCCCACGGTGGCCGAGGCAATCGAGGCCGTGACCGCGCGGCGCACCGCACGCAGCTTCGAGTCCGGCGACGGCGGCCAATGCACCTGCATCAAGCCCTGCCCCGCCTGGCCCGCGCCCTGCTGCACCTGTGACAAGGGCGGGTGGGACGCGATGATCAACAACCTGGTCAGGTAGGCGCGGGCCTCCCACGACGGACGCCCGCGCGTGCCAGCTCCAAGTCAAAGACACTGGATCCCCGCCTTCGCGCATTAGCGCTAACTTAAATCTTGAGTATTTTCGTGAAGGCGCCGATACTTTCTTGGTGTTCACGGATGGACCTGATGGGATGCGCGAAGCGAGCATGGAGTTGGATCCGAGCGAGCGCTTGGAGGAA
>JBIIZX010000099.1:0-8869 GCA_044346055.1 Burkholderiaceae bacterium
TCGTTGTCGGCCTGGCGCATGTGGCCGGCCGCCTGCCCGGGGTGGGTCGATGGCTGCCGTTGCAGGTGCGCTACCTGTTCTCGCTTGCCGTCATCGGGCTGGCGCTGTTCCTTCTCGTCTACCTGGTGATGGCGAACCGCGAGCGCGCATTGGAGTTGGCACCGCAGTACCAGCAGTCGTTGCTGGCGGCGATCCAGCGGGTGGCGGTGTACTTCGGCGTCGAGACCGAGCCCACCTGGACCGCGCTGCGCCAGGACCTGATGGCTCAGATCAACCTGCAGCGGCTGGTCGGCTCGGTGCTGGCTTCGGTCGGGTCGATCGTGATCACCTTCGTTGTGGTGCTGCTGTATGCCAGCTTTCTGCTGGCGGAGCGGCGCCACTTCGAGGCCAAGCTTGCCAAGCTGTCCGACGACCCGGGGCGCGTGGCGCGCATCCGCGAAGTGATCGAGACCATCAACCGGCGCATCGGCTCCTACCTGGCACTAAAGACGCTGCTTAGCGTACTGCTGGCCGTCGTGTGCTACGTCGTGATGCGCCTTTATGGGCTCGAGTTTGCGGGGATGTGGGCGGTGCTGGCGGGGTTCCTGAACTTCATTCCGTATGTCGGCTCGGTGCTCGGTGTCGTGCTGCCGGTGCTGATGGCGGTGGTGCAGTTCGAAGATGTCGGCGTGGTCCTGACGCTGCTGCTGGCGCTGATCACAGTGCAGTTCGTCATCGGCAATTTTCTCGACCCGTACATGATGGGCAGCTCGCTGAACCTCAGCCCGTTTGCCATTCTGATCAGCCTGGCGCTGTGGTCCGAGTTGTGGGGCGTGCCCGGTGCGTTTCTCGCGGTGCCGATCGCCGCCATCGCGACCATCGTGTTCTCGGCGTTTTCAGGCACGCGGCCGATCGCCGTGCTGCTGTCCAAGAACGGGCGGCTGTGACGGGATGCCACGCGCACGAAATGCGGTTGCCGCCATCGCCGCACTGCTCAGGGACGCGGGGCAAAGCTGGTTTCGCGACCACGCGCAGAGCATGGGCGCGGCGCTGGCGTTCTACACCATCTTCTCGATTGCACCGCTGCTGCTGATCGTGATCGCGGTGGCCGGCGCAGTCTTCGGCGAAGAGGCCGCGCGCGGCGAGATCTACTACCAGCTGCAGGGCATGCTCGGCACGCCCGGTGCGCGGGCAGTGCAGGACCTGCTCGAAAGCGTGCGCCAGCCGGCCGACAGCGTGCCGGCAGCGGCGGTCGGCGTCGTGGTGCTGTTCGTCGCCGCGACCTCGGTGTTCGCCGAGTTGCAGGACTCGCTCGACCGCATCTGGCGCGCACCGCAGCGCGCCGCGCACACGGCGTTATGGGGGCTGGTGCGGGCGCGGCTGCTGTCGTTCGGCATGATCCTGGGCATCGGCTTTCTGCTGATCGTCTCGCTGGCCTTCAGCGCCGCGCTGCATGCGTTGAGCCGCTGGTGGAATCCGGAGTCGCAAAGCTGGATCAACTTCAGCGGCGCGACCGAGGCCGGATTGAGCCTGCTGCTGGTGACTGCCGTCTTTGCCCTGATCTACAAGGCGATGCCCCGCGCCAGCATCCATTGGCGCGATGTGTGGGTCGGCGCCGCGGTCACCGCCCTCCTCTTTCTCGCCGGCAAGTTCCTGATCGGCGAGTACATCGGTCGCAGCGGCATCAGCTCCGCCTACGGCGCGGCGGCCTCGCTGATCGTGGTGCTGCTGTGGGTGTACTACTCGGCACAGATCTTTCTCTTCGGCGCCGAATTCACCTGGGTCTATGCGCACCGCTACGGCTCGCGTCGCGCGCTGCAGCCGGCTTGACGCTGCGCAGGCGAGGTGCAAGGTGGAATCGCCGACGTTGAAGGTTTCGAGCGAGGGACACTTCGTGGCTTGTCACCTGCGCGGTCGAGACACTGTGGGGCCGATCCAGGAACTGCTACCGCTTCAGAGCAGAACATGGAAGCGGCGCTTCTGCCAAGGCGTGTGGCGCGGACGCTGAACTCAGCCGATTCACCGCCCTATGAAGCCCGCAACGATGCCGGTCACAATGACCGATGTGATTGTGACCGTCGCAAAGCCGGCAACGATCATTCTCGGAAGAATCTCTCCCTCGATCGCCTTGACCTCGTCCGGGTTTTCGCCGACGGCTTTGGCTGCTTCCTGACTCAACAGCAGCGTTCCCGGGAAGCCGTAAAGCGCAGTGAGTCCGATGCCGATCGACATTGGAACGCTGAACCCGAAGAGCTTGCCCACGAGCACCGAGCCCGCAACGATGCCACTAACCCCGACGACAAACGCGACGGCCAGCGGCACGGCGAGCGACTTAAGGTCCGCGAGCGTCACCGTGGCGAGCGGGCCGAATACCAGGATGAGGACGGCGGTGATCATCAGGCCATAGGCGTCGATACCGCTGAGCACGGACGGCTTGAAGATGCGGCCCCAGCGCAGGAGGACGCCGAGGACCAGGGCGACCACGAAAGTGTTGAGGTTGCCATTGGTGATGTCGCTGATGAAGCGCGCAACGAGGACCGCGACGCCGACCACGAACAGTGTGCCCACGGTGGACTGGAACGCCGCGGGAAGCCGGGTCTTGGTCTCGGCACCTGCGGCTTCTTCCGTGACCGGCTTGAGATTGCCGGCGCGGTATTCGTCGCGGAGACGCCGCGCCTCCTTGCGCAGGATGATCGATGTCAGCGGAAAGCCGACCAGGCCCTGGAGTGCGGCAATCAGGACGGGAAACACCGCGACCGTCACCAGACCCACTGCCAGGGCCGCTTCCTGGATGATGACCACCGACACGGTGCCCCCACTGATGGCGCCGATGGCGGCGATGACGTAGTCCGTTCCTTTCAACAGCGAACCGACGAAGAACAGCGCCGCCGCCACGCCGAAGACGGCTGCAATGCCGGTCAGCACCGTACGCCATTGCTTTATGAAATCGTTGATGCTGATCACCGTGCCCAAATGGACAATGACAAATCCCACCACGACCCCGGCGAACGCGAGCAGCGAAGAGCTGGTCAGCAGGTCCGGCGGGAACAAACCGGTCAGGAAGCCGACAAGGAAGATGAGAGAAGCGACGAACAGCGAGGAGACGAGCCCTTTCGACTTCGACGAAACAAACTCGCTCACGGTCCAGATGGCCATGATGGTGGTGAATGCCAGTACCGGGTTCATCGAATCCTCACAGGTGTGGTTCAACGGATATTGTTCGTTAGGGAAGCGCCGCCCGCATTGCTGGCGCCATCATTGATGATAGCGAACCATGTTTTCCGGCCTGACTCCGGCCATGACGCAGGATCTTCTATTGGCGCGTTGAGGCCTTTGTGTGATTTTTGGCCTTATCTTGTTGTCACCCCAAAAAGCGCAGCGTTCGCCGCAGTTTCTCGGCTAGATCTGCAAGGCCAGCACGAGCAGGCAGGCCACCAGCAGCAGCGCTGAGCCGGCCACCGCCCACTGCCGCAACCACGTGTCCAGACGCGTGATCAGAGCACCTGCACCGATGGCAGCGCGCACCGACGGGTCGATGATCGCTGCAACATCTCCGGCGGGCACCTTCGGCAGTTGCGTGCCCCAGCGCGCCAGTATCCATGCCAGCGCCGCACCGACCAGCACCGGCCAGGTCGTCGCGATCAGCGCCTTGGGTGCGAGCACATCGGCCACGGTGCCGAACGGCAGCGCCAGATACAACGACCACGGCACCACGAGCGCGGCGAGCGCGGTCACCAGCCACGGCAGGTAAAGACCCGCGGGCACCTGGCCCGCACTGCCCGCTGCCGCACGAACGCAGCGCAGGAAGTGCAGCATCAAGAGCGTGGTGCCGATGGCAGACAGATACGCCACCGTCGCCGGCCACCCACTGCCCAGTGCATCCTTGACCGCGAGTTTGGCCACCGCGCCGCCGGTCAGCGGCAGCCCACCAAGGCCCACGGCCAGGATCGCCGCGAGCAGCAAGGTGCCCCGCAGTTGCGTCGCTGCACCAGCGGCCAGCAAGCCCACCAGCATGAACATCGCGCCCTTCACCAGGATGTGGTGGCTGGCGTAAAAGGCAGCAGCCAGCGGCATGCCGGTGTCACCCACCGCCAGCCCGGCACCAATCACCGCGACCGTGAAGCCCATCTGACTGACGCTCGAGTAGGCCAGCACCACCTTGGGATGCTGCTGCACCACGCCGACCGCCACGGCATACAGCGCGGTTGCCATGCCGGCCACTGCGAGCACCTCGCCCCAGCCGGCCAGCGACGGGTCCACCGGCAGAAAGCGAATGAGCCCGATGATCCCGGCCTTGACCACGGCGCCGCTGAGCACGGCCGAGGCCGGCATCGGCGCTGCCGCGTGGGCCAATGGCATCCACACATGCAGCGGCACCAGGCCCGCCTTCAGGCCAAAGCCAACCACCAGCAGCGCCATGATCAGATCGCGCTGCGGCGCCAGCGGCAATGCGGCGGCGGCATCGCGCACCAGCAGGCTGCCATCGGGGGTGGCTGCGACCAGTTGCACCATCGCCAGCAGCACCAGCGTCTCGCCGAACAGCGCCAGACCGAGGTAGATGGCCGCGGCGCGGCGCGCCGCGGCACTCTCATCCTGGAACACGAGTCCGGCAGCGCCAAACGTCATGGTCGCCAGCAGCAGATACAGCAACACCAGGTCGCCAGCCAGGAACACGCCGAGGCAGCCCGTGGCCGCCAGTAGCCAGCACACGGCAAAGCGACCGCCATTGGGCTCCCCTGCCTGGTAGCGCCCGGCATAGGCACCGGCCGTGATCCATAGAAGCGCGGCTACGCCCAGCAGCACGGCACCCGGTGAGTCGAGCACCAGCCACGCCTGATAGCCGCCGAGTTGCAGTGCCAGGCCATCGCCCGGCACGCCGAACAACGCTGCGGCCAGCGCTGGCACCGGCGCCAAGGCGAGCAGCCCTGGCATGCGCGCGCGCAACGGCGACCACAGGCAGGCTGCCAGCAGGATGAGCGGCCATGCAAGTGCAGCCGCGAGCAGCATGGCCGTCATGTGATCCACCTGCGACACCCACAGCCGCTATGCAAAGTCATCATGCGCATCAGCGGTTCCCCGCCGTGCCAAGCGGCACGATGTCCAGCGGCAGCGCGGCGAACAGCCCAAGCAGCATCGACAGCATTGCAAGCCCGAGGACAACCCATTGCCGCGACAGCGGCACCGTCATCTTCAGCGTCGGCGCCGGCCCGCTGCTGGTCAGCGCCAGCGCCAGCACCTTCACCACATAGGCGGCCGTAAGCAATCCGCCACCGGCCAGTGCCAGCATCCACCACCACTGCCCGGTTGCCAGCGACGCCGACAGCAGCAGCCACTTGGCGAGGAAGCCGCCGGACGGCGGCAGGCCAATCAGCGCAATGCCGGCCAGGGCAAAGGCCCAGACAAGCAGCGGCAGGCGGCGCGCGAGTCCGGTCAGATCGGCCACCCGATCGTGCCCCAGCGCGGTGTAAACGAGCCCGGCGGTCATGAACATTGATGCCTTGGCCGTGGCGTGCGAGGCCAGCTGCATCATGCCGCCCGCGAGTGCCGTTGCGTTGGACTGGCCCAGTGCGGTTGCGCCCAGCGCCAGCGGCAGCATCAGGAACAGATAACCGAGCTGCGCCACCGTCGAATAGGCAACCATCGGTTTCAAGCGCTGCTGCCGCAGTGCCAGCGCGCTGCCGTAGAAGATTGCGATCGCGCCAAGCGCCGCCGGCACCTGTGCCGCCGCGGGCGAGACAACGCCTGGCAATGCCTCCAGCCAAAGCCGCAGCACGATGAAAAGCGAGCCCTTGACCACAAGTGCCGAGAGCAGTGCGCTGGCAGCGGCCGGTGCGCCGGCATGCGCAGGCGGAAGCCACATGTGCAGCGGAAACAGCGCTGTCTTGGCCAGCAGCCCGGCAGTCATGAGTGCACAGGCGGCGAACGCCGCGACCTCGGGCTGCGCGCGTTGTGCCAGCAGGCCGATGTCCAGCGTGCCATACGCGCCATAGAGCAGCACGCAGCCGAGCAGATAGAGCACGGAGCCAGCCAGCGCGTAGAGCAGGTAGCGCAGGGCAGCGCGCAGCGTGTCGGCGCGGCCTTCCAGGCTCACCATGGGAACCGCGGCGAAGGTGAGCAGTTCCAGCGCGACATAGAGCGTGAACAGGTCGGAGGCCAGCACGACGACGACCAGCCCGGCCCACACGCCAAGCAGCAGAGTCCAGAAGACAAACGGCAGGCGCGCCTCGGCCTGTCCTGCCGGCGGCGTGAACTCGGTGCGCGCGTACAGGGCAATGGCCAGCAGCACGACGATCGCGGTGGCCATCATCGCCAGCGACAGGCCGTCGGCGCGCAACACCACGCCCAGCGGCGGCGCCCAGCCGCCGATCACGTAGACCAGCGGCACGCCCGTTTGCACGAGTTCGACGCCGATCAGCGCGGTGATTACCGCGCCCAGCGACAGCGCAATCAGCGCGATGGTCGGGCCAAGCCGTCGCCCAAGCAGGAACGACAGCAGCACGCCGCTCACGGGCAGCAAGAGTGCCAGCACCAGCAGGTGCCCCCCGTCGCTGCTCTGCACGAGCGCGTCCGTCATTGCGCCACCTTCATGGGGCGACAGCTGGCGCGAGATCTCGCGTGGCAGCAGGCGCCAGCACGGGCGCGCGCGAAATCACGTCTTCTCATCGGGTGGCGGCGCGCTCTCGTCGAGTGCCGTGGCACCGCCCACCTCGGCCAGGCGCAGCAGCAGCGCAATCGCCAGCGCCGTTGCGGCAAAGGCCACGACCATGCCGGTGATGACGAGCGCCTGCGGAATCGGGTCGCCGCTGAAGCCGTCGACGGCGCCGCGTCGCGCCACCACGCCAAAGAGCAGAAACACACCGCTGCCCAGCACGTTGAACGCCAGCACCTTGCGCAGCGGTTGCGGATGCACGATCAACCCATACAGGCCGACACCGACCAGTGCCGCGCTGAGCAACCCGTACAGCGTCGCTTCGGTCATGACGCGGGCGGCTCAGGAGGTGCCACGGCTGGGCGCTGCGGCGCGCCCGCCAGCAACAGCGCGAGCGTGACGGTCACGGTGAGCGTCATCGCGACCTCGATCGCCAGGATGACCGGCTTCGCGTAGGCCACCGGGTAGGCCAAGAAGGCTTCGCCGAACCACAGGCCGCCGACACCTACACCGAGGAAGAGCGCCGGCCCCGCGACCAGTGCCACCCGCAACCAGCGTGTGTTGATGGGCGGCGCATCGGCCAGCCGCGTCATCATCGCCAGCAACCACATGGCAGCGAGGATGGTGCCGCCCGGGAAGGCGCCACCAGGGTGATCAGCGCCGACCCAGAACACATACAGGCCCACCACGAGGCCGAGCGGGATCACCAGACGCGCGAAGAACACCAGCACGCCCTTGGCATCGGCCTCGTGCCGCGGCCCCGGCCGACCGCCCCAGCGCGCATCCGCAGCGAGCGACCAAGCGCCGACCAGCGCGAGCAGCAGCACGACCTTCTCGAGAAAGGTATCAACACCACGAAACGCCATCAGGACGCCCGTGACCGGGTTTCCGAGGCCAGTGACGGGCAGCGCCTGCGCAGCCTGTGGCGCAAGCGTTGGCGCCGGCTGCGGCAGCAGCAGCACTGCGGCGGCCAGCAGCAGCGTCACGAGTGTGGCCAGCAGTGCCGCCACAATCCGGCGTGCTGGCGCGACAACGGCCAGCGGCGCTGCTGCAGGTTGAGCGTTGCGATCATCACGCAGCGTCGGGCTTGCGCCGGCCGCGATCGCCGCAGCTTCTTCCGCTGCGCGCAGGCGCGCGGCCGCACCCAGCAAGAGAGCGCCAGTCAGACCGCTGCCGATGGCAGCCTCGGTCAGCGCCGCATCGGCCGCTGACAACCGCACCCAGGCCAGCGCCAGCAGCAAGCCATAGGCGACGAAGCCGGCGACCGCCGAGTAGCTGGCGCGAGCGCGCAAGGTGTACACCGCCAGCGCCAGTGCCCCGAGCGCGAGCGCCACATCGAGAACGAAGGCGATGTTCACCGGCGTTCTTCCTCGGCGCGCGCCGCGCGGCCGATCAGCTGCGCCACGGTAGCGCTGGACAGCAGCACCAGCGCCCACACCGCGATCAACTTCAGGCCGGCGAGCACGCCATTGGCCTGCGGCAACAGGCCGAGCACGATCAGCCCTGCCCCCAGCGTGTCGGCCTTTGCGAGTGCGTGCAGGCGGGTCAGCGTATCGGGCAGGCGCAGCAGGCCAACGGTGCCGGCGACAAAGAAGATCAGGCCGCATGTCACCGCGACCACGGTCCATAGGTCGAGCAGCGCACTCACTTCTCGGTCTCCGCAACGCCGGGCAATTCACGCGTACTACCCTTCTTGACGAAGGCGATCGCTGCAAACGCCGCAAGCAGCGCCAGCACCAGCGCGACATCAACCGCGCCCCCGGCGCCCGTGGCCGTACCAAAGAGCAGGAGTGCGGCTACACCCCCACTGCCCAACAACTGCGCGGCCATCAGTCGCTTGGCGTCGCCCTCCCCGCTGAAGACCCGCAGCAGGCCAATGGCCACGGCCAGCAGCACGCTAACGGCAGAGATCAACAGGAACTCGGTCATTGGTTGCGCTCGCGGTCAACGTCATCGCGACCGCCGAGGCCCGGCGCCAGCCGTGCTTCCTCGGCGGCGAGATCTCCGACCACATCCATCGCCGTATCGAGCGCGTGATAGACGACCGCGCCGTTGGCGGCATCGCCGCAAGGCACCGTGCCCGGCAACAAACCGGTGATGCCGGTGAACACCGCGCGCGCGGGCCCCGGCGCTAATGACGTGGCGTGCTGCACGAAGCCGGGCCGCACGGGCAGTGACGGCGTGAACACGCGGTACGCCACGTTCACGCCGGCCAGGACTGATTGCCATAGCAGCCGCGGT